>NZ_JBHFQH010000012.1:0-129873 GCF_041949995.1 Virgibacillus sp. JSM 102003 | reverse complement strand
TGGATTTAGGCGATTTGATCGCTTTCGTTTAAAGGTGTTATTACATCATCAATATAAAAATGTGAATCTAAGGGTGGCATAAATAAGGAGTGAGCAGTCGCTCACCCCAACATTTGACTTAGAACCTATTTTTTACATATAACTAACCCCAGCGGCATTTTTTCCGGTGCTTCAAAGTCTGCCGGTTTGATTAACGCACCTTTTTGAAAAAAGAATTCCTTAGCTATGTATTCTGGAAATAAGTTTTTAAATTCATCTACCCTTAACTGATGGACGTGAAATGGTGAACCACACGGAACACCACGCCCTTCACCAAAAGGAGTTGATAGGATAAGCGTGCCCCCTGGCTTTAGCATTT
The DNA here is from genome assembly GCF_041949995.1 of Virgibacillus sp. JSM 102003. Taxonomy (NCBI): domain Bacteria; kingdom Bacillati; phylum Bacillota; class Bacilli; order Caryophanales; family Bacillaceae; genus Virgibacillus; species Virgibacillus sp. JSM 102003. The sequence goes on along the minus strand of NZ_JBHFQH010000012.1, from coordinate 129,515 downwards.
GGTAAATATTAGCTAAAAATTGGCTTTCTTCCTCTACATGTTCAATTGTTTCAAAGCTGAGAATACAGTCGAATTGCCCCAATTTGTCTGGGACTGTTGAATCTGTTACATCACCTTCTATAAAAGTGGATAATGGATGGTAAAAAGTACCCTGTGCGTATTTCACTGCTTCCGTGTCAATATCGACTCCTACAACTTCACTTACTTTATCCTTACATTTCTTTGCGATTATATGTGTTCCATACCCAGCGCCACTTGCAAAATCCAGTACGCGCCCATGAACAAAATCACTGGCAAAATGATATCTTGCCATATGCTCAATCAATAACTCGTTGGTGATTTTCATCTTTTCGGGAATAACGCGTTCTCCAGTATCCTTTAACATCATATTCACCGCTTAATTAAATTTTATACACTTAGTTTAACATAACGCTACTTTTTACGTCGCTTTTAACTTGTCTTACTGAGGCTTTCTTGCTGTTATTGCACAGATTAGCCCAAGTAATGGAAAGGTCAGTGCAGCAAGTAAAACAGGCGTATAGTTATGAAACAAGTCAAAACCAGCGCCAAACGGCAGTGGTCCTAACGACGATCCAAGAACCACCATTGTCATCCCAACACCATTTATACTGCCAATATACTTCCTGCCAAAAAAATCCGGCCAGACAACATTCATTCCAATTCGCTCAATCCCATTTGCGATACCCCAAATCGTTCCAAATAATATTGCCATTAACAGATTATTTGTGACCAGAAGCAATAACATAAAAATTATTTCGATTACAAAGACACTTGCTAATAAATAGTTCGTCTGTATTTTTTCGGTGATAAACCCTGACACCAGTGATATCGGAAGGCCAACAATAGCCATTAAACTTAACACTATTGCAGCAATACCTGGAGAAAGCCCATTCGAATCAAAGATGGAAATAATATGAAAAGTAATGCCTGTATTGATCATGGAAGGGATACTTACGCTAATCAAAATACCCCAAAATGCCCAAGTACGCATTGCTTCTTTTAATGTCCAATCCTCTTCCGACTGAGGCAGAGTTGTTCCGATAACTGGATCTGAGTTCTCGTTCTCGTCCTCATCTTTATTTGTTGCGTCTGGTTCCAGCCCCATCTCTTCCGGGCGATTGCGAACCCCAAATAGAGCAAATGGAACAAATATGACAAGTAACGCCACTCCCCAAAACCTCCATGCAAACTGCCAATCCCACGTTTGAATGAGCCAGGAATTAATAATTGGTAGCAGCATTGCACTGATGAAACTGCCCATCGTCATAAAACTGAAAGCCCGACCTCTCTTTTTAACAAACCATTGAGCCACAAGGGTGTTTGGTATAAGCGACATGGTACCTTGACCCAGTAAACGGACTAAAAAGAAACCAATCGCAAGCATAAACATGTTTGTGACAGCACTATTGAAAAAGCAGGCCAAAGCAAAGACTATACCTACCGTTACCATCATGAACCGCTGTCCAAAACGGTCAATAAACCTGCCAACAAACATCATTGTCAATCCAGCGATAAGCGTGGCAGTTGAATATAAGCCGGAAACTTCCGTTCGAGACCAGCCAAAATCATTAATGTACTGGTCAATAAATAATGAGATGGAATATGTTTGCCCAGGTCCTGAAAAGAAAATTCCCAGCCCGCCAATAAAAACAATAACCCATCCATAATAAAATTTGCCTAACAAAGTTGCACCTCCATGTCCGTACGCCGAAACTATTTTAAATGCAGATTAAATTTTAAGGCAAAATTAATGCAAATACAAACGTAAAAATGGTTATTTCATCCTCGTATATTCCCTTTCCCAAAGTAAAAAATAAGGCTATGCAATTCAGAAAGGAGAACGATCATGGACAGGAATCGGGCACAGGAAATTATTGATTCACTTGCAATGATAAACGTTAAATACCATGGAATACCGGTCTATATACAAGAAATAAACGACAATAGCGAAACAGCAACAATTTTTCCGCTTGATGAAATGGATCATGAACAACAAGTTGATTTAGATGGCTTATTTGAAGAAGGTCCATAAGAAAGGAGTTAGTTAACAATGAACAGACAACGAGCCCAAGAAATAGCACAATCAGCAGATATGAAAAACGTTACCTATAACGGGAAACAGATCTACATTCAACATGTTAGTGAACAAAATGAGACTGCTCGAGTTTTTGCTCTTGATGATACGGAAAATGAATTTGATGCCCAGCTTGCTCAACTCAACGAAAAGTCAGGAGGATAAATAAATGGATGACACACATGAGTTTGTGAGGAAATTTAACGAAAAGAAGAAAAGCGCAAGCGCCTGTTTAGCGCCGTATGGACTGGACTGACCCGTGTGAGATAAAGGATACACGAAGAGCGCAAGCGATTCGATGTTGACTTATCGTAGACACGGGGGAGGGAAGTCCACTAGGCGCTAGGCGCTGGAGCTGGACGTGGCTAGATAGCTTAGTTAGTTACCCACAGCGTTTAAATTTTATAATTTCCTAGACATCAAGAAAAAGGATAAACAAAATAAGAAACAACAGGGTCAAGGCGACCTAGCTGATAAGCTGCCCAACAAACGCAACTAAGCATTAATAGTCCTCCTCTTGCTTTATTTTTCCATATATATTTCTTTAAAATATGTGCAAATTACTAAAGACATTGAGCAAAGGAGGTAATCACATGAAATTTAACAAAATACTTGTAGCCTTAATAAGTTTACTCTTCTTATTATTGGTTGCTTGTAACAATACTAATGATAATGAAGATGCTTCAAAGAACGATCCGAGTGAAGAAAGTGCTATCTCATTCACTAAGACTGATAATCCAAGTGGCGATCTTCAAACAGACCAAATTGAAAACCAAAATAATCAGGGCAATTTCAATACCAATATGTTCGGTTTAGGAGAAGATGATAAAAATTGGAATCAGCGTGAGCAGAACAGACAGGGATTAGATGGACAGGATCTGGATCAATTTAGACAAGATCAACAGGGTCAGGATCAACAACAACAAGGGGATCAAGGTCAGCGAAATCAGCAAGGCCAACAAGGTCAAATGCAACAACAGCAAGACCAGCAGACACAAGATGATGCAAACCAAACACAGCCGCAACAGGGACAAAACGAATATACGTCGAATGTTATCAAATTAACAAATCAGGAAAGAAGCAATCAGGGACTTTCCCCGTTAAAGGCTCATAAAAAACTAAGTAACGTAGCCAGAAACAAAGCACAGGATATGCAATCCAATGGTTACTTTTCACACACTAGTCCAACATATGGGTCACCATTCGATATGATGAAGAATGCTGGTGTATCCTACCAATCAGCTGGTGAAAATATCGCTCGGGGTCAAAAATCGCCTCAACAGGTTGTCGATGCCTGGATGAACAGTCAAGGACACCGAGAAAATATTTTAAATGAAAACTTCACACATATTGGTGTAGGTTACACAGAAAGTGGCAATTACTGGTCACAAATGTTTATTCAAAAATAACGATAATGGAATGAGGATCAAAGAAGGAGTCTGCATCTTCTCTGATCCTCATTTGTTTAGCCCGTCCTTCTGTAAGCATCGACTTTGACAGTACATGGTTAGTGCTGTATGTTAAAATAAATTCCGATAATTTTTATAGGATTAATAGTATACTATAACAGAAACAAGGCTTGTAAGGAGGGCGTATAATGAAAGCTATATGGAGAGGTTATATCGATGCTTCCCTTATTTTAAAAATTACGATTGCACTTATTTTGGGAATTATTGTCGGTTTACTATATGGGAAAGATGCAGCAGTTTTAGCTCCCTTTGGGGATTTATTAATTCGATTACTTAAATTTCTGATCGTTCCACTCGTATTATTCACATTAATTGTCGGCGTGAATCAAACCAAGATGGCTAATTTGGGCCGAATGGGAGGAAAGGTATTCCTCTATTATCTGGCAACATCGGCATTAGCTATTACTGTTGGAATATCTGTTGCAAGTATTTTCGATCCTGGGACAGGAATGACACTGGATACAAATGAAGAATTTAAAGTCCCGGAGAACCCAGGTGTTACAAGTGTTCTTTTAAATATTGTCCCTGAAAATATTATAAGTGCATTTAGTAACCTGAACCTGCTCGGTATTATCTTTACTGCGATCACGTTCGGAGTTGCTATTTCTGCCTTAAGATCCTCCAAAGAACATGCAGAGCTTGGTGAAAGTGTATATAAAGTAGTTGACGGCCTAAATGAAGCTACATTGAATATTATGAAGGTCATCATTCAATACGTTCCAATCGGGATTTTCGCTATCGTTGCAAAAATCGTCGGTAACCAAGGTGTGGATACATTATTAGAGTTAGGTAACATGATTGCCGTCCTCTATATTGCCTTAATTGTCCAGGTTGTTTTTTATATAATTTTCATGATTTTATCAAAAATAGACTTGAGAGGATTTTTCACACATGCACGAACACCTATGATTACCGCTTTTGTTACGCAAAGCAGTTCAGGTACATTACCACTAACACTTGATGCTGCGAAGAACTTGAAGCTATCCAAAAGTTTGTATGGATTTAGCCTGCCACTTGGAGCCACTATTAATATGGATGGCGCGGCAATTCGGATAGCCGTATCTGCAGCATTTGCTGCCAACATTATTGGTGATCCATTAAGCTTTACTGACATGCTGCAGGTGGTACTTATCGGAACATTGGCATCCGTTGGTACAGCAGGCGTCCCTGGTGCAGGAATTATTATGATTGCTACCGTGTTTGCACAATTGGGATTACCGATGGAAGCAGTAGGACTATTGACTGCAATCGACGTTCTTGTTGGCATGGGCTGTACTGCCTTAAATGTGACCGGTGACTTGGTCGGTACTTCTGTCATTAATAAAACGGAATCAGAAACAAGTAATGAGCAACCAACCGGGAGTTAAATAATACGAATTAAAACGGCTACCGCCTCAATTTTAGAGGTGGAGCCGTTTTTTTTTTGCAGATCAGAAAGTTAAAACCTTTCTTACTGTATAAGTGCAACTAAGGCTTATCTACATTAAGAGTTGACGAAAAGCCAAGTTTTCTAATAGATATTCCTTAAAAAGCTGCGAAAACAGTCGATATAAGAAAGGTCGAACTTTTTTCATAGGAGATGATAGCGTGACCAAGGATACGGAAAAGAAGTCAATGGGCTGGTTGAAAGGTGTCTTATCCACCCAAAATCAACCGGAACAGACAGGCGCAGAACAGCAAAACACTGCCCAAGTAAACGAAGATCAGCAGGTAAATAACCACGAAGAACCTGCTCAAGCAGATACACCTGAGGACAAGCATCTGTTTTCAAAAGATAACCAGGATAAGGTAGCTTCAGATTTAATTGTTTCTTTAGAAAACATGCTAAAGGACCGGGAATTAATTTTATATAAAAATAATGGGCTTCAAGATCAATTGCATACAGCGAATGAAACCATCAATCGTTACAAACATGACGAAATGAAAAAAGAGCAGCTCCTGCAGGATAAAAACAAAGAAATACGCGACCTCGAAGGTAACCTCACGAATAAGCAAATGAGCTATGATCAGTTGCTTGAAGACTACAAAGAATATCAAAACAAGTCCAACAGCGAATATGAGAAAATCTCAAATGACCTGGAAAAAGAAAGTAATAAATATAATAAATTAAATGAAGAATCTACGAATACGCAATACCAAAGTATGTTGAGGATTAAGGAACTGGAAGAAAAAGTTAGAAATCTGGAAATAGAAAATCAGAAGTACCATGAACAATACGAAAAAATTACTGATGAAAAGGCTGAATTAATGCAGACCATTAACGATTTTACCGAGCGGATGTCCTTTTCATTTTCTCCAAAGACTAAAAGTAATGATTCATCTGATTAACAAAACGGTTGCAATTCCCTATTCTTATTACAAAAGGAGGCGGCCATGTCAGACTATCAAGCAAAGCTAATTGAACTAGTAAACATTGAAACAGACAATGACCAGTCATTATTACGGATAAATCTATCATTCGAGCAGGATACTGAAATGGTTTGGCAAGTTGATCAATATACAGCAGAGAATTTAAGATCGGCTTCAGCATTTGACCAACAATATAAACACAGAATATCCTTTCACAGTTCCTTTGATCCCATTAGAAAGTGTTACGTCAGTTTTTTAACGAGAACGCATCGGGATCAAAGCGACAAGGTCTATTTCTGCTGCTCTGAAGAATTTGTGAAAGCACTGTATGCCATTAAACACACGCAAAGTACAAATGACTTGGTTAACCTGAATTTCTTATCTCGTAATCTTGCAGAGAATGACGAGCCAGAGCAGAAAAATGTACAGGATGGTTACATATCAAAAAAATACAATAAGAAACCGACATGGGTAGCTGTAGCCTTAATTGGTATTATATCTACCGTTTTGTTTGGTTATTCAAGTCATGCTTTAAAGACGATATCTGATGAGAAAGCAAGCACTAATGCAGATACGGCAGATAGCGAGTTAAATTTAACACAAGAAGTGGATGCAGCTTCACCAATCACCAGTTCAGTAGAGCTTAACGCTTCTGACCAGCCCAGCATCCCTAAGGTTGAACTTAACAGTGCCCTAACATACAGCATCAGAGAAGGCAGCGTTGCACTAACCTTCGATGATGGTCCATCTAAGTTTTCAAAAAAAATTGTTGATATATTAAAAGACTATCAAGTTGGTGGAACCTTCTTTTTTATCGGTAAAAATGTTAAAAAGCATCCTGACTATGTGCGCTATGTCCACTCCAACGGCTTTACTATTGGCACACATTCAACGAACCATGTACATGTGTCTGGACTCTCTTATAAACAACAGGAGGATGAACTAACAGAAGCAACACAACTAATTGAGGAAATAACAAACGAGAAAGTTGATCTCTTTAGACCACCCTATGGTGATTTGAATCAACTGACCATAGATTTGATGAACGAGCATCATAATAAGATGGTACTTTGGAATAAGGACCCTAAAGATTGGAAACACCATAATGCAAAAAAAATCGTCAACTACATCCGGGATTCAAACGTATCCGGATCGATCATCCTGCTTCACGAATCCAAGGCTGTTATTGATGCATTGCCACAGATAATTGAGTATTTACTTAGCCAGGGTCTGGAGATTGTGAACTTAACATAACAAAGAAGTACAAATGGAGTGATAATAATTGTGAAGCAAAAAAAGAAGATACTGACCTTTACCATTCTATCAAACGATGCGGATAAGGTTGTCACTCGATTTCAAATACCTAGGAATTTGATATACATACTGTCGATTATAGCTATTATCCCAATTATTCTTTCATTTTATTTTTTTAATGAAACTGTTCAAAAGCAACAGAAAAACGACCATCTGACTGATAACTTAACACTTCAAACAAATAAAGTGGACGCATTACAAGCAAAAGTAACTAACATGGAACAAAAAACGGCTAAAGTACAAGCTAAAATGAATGAATTGAAACAATTGGAATCACAGATGAGAAAATCGATAACAGAACTCCCTGTCAGTCTAGGACCTAGTGGGGGAATTGACATAAACGTTTCTGGAAATGAAATGAAGCAAAGTGAATTCGTTAAACAGTATAAAAAAACAATTGATGCGATGGAACAAACAAACGATGCCCTTAAACATACCCCAACTATTTGGCCATCAAGCTCTCATGGCATCTCATCAGAGTTTGGTCTGCGCAGTGATCCGTTTAACAGATCATCTTCCCTGCATGCCGGAATCGATATTAGAGGGAACATCGGTACGCCTGTTTACGCAGGTGCAGATGGGACCGTGATTATGGCTGAATACTACGGTGGATATGGCAAGGCAATTAAAGTTCGTCATTCTGATACATATATAACACTTTATGGTCATCTTTCAGAAATAAAGGCAGAACAAGGTGACACCGTTAAAAAAGGCGATAATATAGGTTCGATTGGCAACACCGGGAGAAGCACAGGACCACATCTTCATTATGAAATTTTAAAAAATGGAGAACCCGTTGATCCTTATCCTTATATGAAACTATATAAAAAGTAAAGCCGAGAAAGGAAAGCTGTACATGAAAAAAGAAAAAAAGCAAACTATAGTTGATACAATAATTGGACAAGGAACGATTATTGAAGGAAAGATAAAACACCCATCGAGCCTCCGAATTGATGGAAAAATTTATGGTGAGGTTGATTGTGAGGGTGACGTTTTTATTGGAAAAGACGGCTATGTGGAACCTACTATTAAAGGAAAAAACATCATCATTGCCGGTGAAGTAAACGGAGATTTATACACTTCTGAGAAAGTACATGTCCAGCCAAGTGGTAAATTATCAGGAAGCGCAACAACTAAAGGTATTATAATTGATGATGGTGGCGTGTTTAACGGCGAAAGCACGATTCACGATAATGACAGCAAAGCCTCCCCTGATAAGAAAAAAAAGAAACAAAACGAAAAAGTTACCGATTAGAAAACTTGCGACTCGTGATTCTTTGGACCCTTTGGCCATTTAGCGGAATGAGGATTCACATCGATTGTCCGGTGAATCCTCGTTCCGTTATTTGTTACAAAACCCGCATTTGGAGCATGGTTCCGGATCCTCGTTCCGCTATTTGCCTTTTCCAACCTACTATACCAATGATTTTAGCCATTTAGCGGAACGAGGATCCGTTTCACCCCTTATATAACAACTTTTTCTCCTTTTAGCGGAACGAGGATCCGCTTCGATTTCCCGGTGGATCCTCGTTCCGTTATTTGTTACAAAACCCGCATTCGGAGCATGGTTCCGGATCCTCGTTCCGCTATTTGCCTTTTCCAACCTACTATACCGGTGATTTCACTCATTTAGCGGAACGAGGATCCGTTTCACCCCTTATATAACAACTTTTTCTCCTTTTAGCGGAATGAGGATTCACATCGATTGTCCGGTGAATCCTCGTTCCGTTATTTGTTACAAAACCCGCATTTGGAGCATGGTTCCGGATCCTCGTTCCGCTATTTGCCTTTTCCAACCTACTATACCGGTGATTTTAGCCATTTAGCGGAACGAGGATCCGTTTCACCCCTTATATAACAACTTTTTCTCCTTTTAGCGGAATGAGGATCCGCGTCACTGGCCTTCATAGAAAAATTATTTTTCAAACACACTAAACTTCGACAGATTAATCGAATGGAGTAAAGTATACTATAGACAAGTTTAGAAAAGGGAGAGTGTGTTATGTGAAAAAATTAGTTAAGTTACTTGTTTTAATTTTAGTTGCAGGTCTACTGTTCTCGACCCCAGCTGTTGCCAAAAGCGGAAATGCCAAGGAATCTCTGGTATCGTTGGGTGACTCAATTCCATACGGATTTAATTTAAACCAACATAATAAAACAACATCAAAGGATGCCTTTCCATATTTGATGGGAGATAACGGTGACCTGCGGGTGCGAAATCTTGGCGTTCCAGGCTGGACAACCTCTGAACTATTAGCTTCAATGCAATCAGATCAAAAGTACCGGCAAGCGGTAAGGCATGCTGATTATATCACATTAACAATTGGAAACAATGACCTGCTCCAGGCATTGCAGGCTGCACAAGCAGAGAGTGGCGGGGATCCGATACTTTTTATGGGCATCCTACAGCAAAAAATTAAAGACAGTAATGTATTTGGAAAAATGGCTGAAATTATTAAGGAAGTTCGCTCACTTTCTGATGCTCCAATCGTTATTTACAATGTATATAATCCGTTTCAGCCAGATGATCGTTTGCATGATATCGGCTCGCTGGTTTTACCTGGTATTAATAAAAATATTGCCGATTTAACAACTGCCTATAACGCTATGTACGGTAATATCCTGTTAGCTGATTCCTATGCCGCATTTGACCAGGGTCAGCAAACTTACGTAATCCCAGGAGACATTCATCCTACAACTGAAGGTCAAATCAAGCTTGCGGAAATTGGATTAGATGCACTAGGCTTAAGCGAATAACGTAACCCCGGGAAGGAGGCACCTTCATCCCGGGGTTTTTTAATCCGAAAAATATACGCATTCCCAATTTAGCCCATAGTTGCATATACTGACTCTGTTAGAAAACTTGGCATTCGCAAAGCCTTTGGGCGAATTGCCTTAGTTGCACTTATGCAGTAAGAAAGTAGTTATACTTTCTTATCTGCTAAAAAAGAGGAGGTATACAAATTGTATAGAGATCAATATCAAACACCACAATTTATACCAGTAGATTATTATGGTCAACCCTATTTTGATTTTCGGCAGCAGCCAAGTGTCCAAGAAGTTATGCAGATCCTTCGCTCACAGCACAACAACTTATATTCTCAGTTAGAACAGGCTGGAATGAACCGAGGCATAACGGATTATATTTTTTCGCTGGCTGTTGGTTATACACTCAATCAAGCAAATACAAACCAGTCAGCGAGCCAAATATACAGTCAATTCAAAAACCAAGTTCCATGGCTCAACCAATTTTTCAGAAGATTTAATGTATCGCAGAACCTGGCAGACCGTATCCTGACTAGAGTAATTGAAATAACATTAGAGCAGATCGGGAATGGTCAAGGTCAACCTGGCCAAGGCTGGAGCAGCTGGGAAAACTTAGGCGGCACACTAACTTCCGCTCCAACAGTAGCATCTTGGCAGCCAAACCGACTGGACGTTTTTGCAAGAGGTACCGGAGATCGCCTGTATCATAAATGGTGGAACGGAAACCAGTGGAGCAATTGGGAAAACCTTGGTGGCACATTAACATCAGCACCCGCTGCAGTATCCTGGGGGCCGAACCGGATTGATGTGTTTGCCAGAGGAACAGACCAGAGCTTATACCACATATGGTGGAACGGAAATCAATGGAGCAATTGGGAAAACCTTGGTGGTACATTAACAAGTGCCCCTGCTGTTTCCTCACGTCGCCAAAATCAGCTTGATGTCTTTGTACGTGGAACCAATCAAAGGCTTTATAAAAAAACATGGAACGGCACAAGCTGGCAGGATTGGGAAGATCTTGGCGGTTCATTAACATCAGCACCTGCTTCAGTATCCTGGGGACCAAATCGGATCGATGTATTTGCCAGAGGACAAAACCAGGATTTAATTCACAAGTGGTGGAATGGCAATAACTGGAGTGATTGGGAAAGCCTTGGCGGTACATTAACGAGTCATCCTACTGTTTCGTCACGCAGGCCAAACCGTCTTGATGTCTTTGTCCGAGGAACGAATCAAAGGCTTTACAAGAGGTCATGGAATGGTTCGCGCTGGCAAAACTGGGAAGACCTTGATGGCACGTTAACGTCAGCACCAGCAGCAGTATCTTGGGGACCCAATCGTACTGATGTATTTGCCAGAGGGCGTAATCAAAACCTCATTCATATCTATCAAGGTCGTTAGAAAAAACATATCCTCACGTTTTATGTGGGGATATGTTTCTTATATTACATTCGTATATTTTTTGGTTATATAACCAGAAGACATAACGGCCAACAATGCACCATAATTAAGAGAAAAGGTAACCTTATCTCCTACCTGTAAATTGACATCTTTGGCATCGATAATGGTATGATCACTGCTAGACCCGAGAATTTCAATATCTAACGATGGTGTTAGTCCCCTAACAAGAACGTCCTGGGATCCAAAGGGAACAATAACCCGTCGAATCATTCCGCGTTCACGAAACTGAGGCTCATTTCCAAAAGCGTCCTGCCCAGTTTCTCCGTACGGTACAGATGGCTTTATTTTCGATTCAATCACTTCTGAAACAAACGTGAATGCATCCGTAAATAACCCCGGGATTGCCTTTCGATCAAGTGTTTCACGTCCGAGATAAATGGACTCGCCCAATCTTAAATTATTAATTTTCCCGATATCTCCGGTGGTCGTAAACCAATTATAATTAGCCGAATTACCTCCAGAGACATATAAGAGTGGAAGTGAGAATTTTGCTTCAATGAGCTCAGCAAGTTTTGAGAGGTCTTTCATTTTTTTATCGCTTGGTTTCACCCCGCCAAAGCAGGCGAAATTTGCGGCAATCCCCACCATTTTCACCCCCGAAAGCTTGAGGACTTCCTCTACAAAGCCATCAAGGTCTGCGGGCATAATCCCTTCTCTTAGATCTCCCATTTCTACCATCAGGATAATTTCATGTACTTTATTGTATTTTTCAGCCGTCGTGCTGAGCCCTCTAATAACGGCTAACTCTGTATTCATACTGATAGCTGCATTCGTAACAACTGCATCAAGCTCACTTAGCGCAGGTGACCGCAACAAGACAAATTGTGCGTTCACCCCTGCATCACGCATCTTCTTGATATTTTCTATTTTAGAATCTGCGAGCATATGAATCCCTTTATTTACAAAGATTTTGGCAATAGTCGGATCGCCGCAGACGGTTTTGGTAACACCCATGAGTTCGATTCCCTTTGCTCCATAAAATTGAACCAATTTCTCCGCGTTATGAGCGATCTTTCCAAGGTTAATTTCAACCCTGGAGGTGGCAGGTGCAGCAGTACCTATCAATTTACGAGTACTTTATTCTTTTTGTTTGCGAGCTCCGGATAGGTTGTAAATAATGTATCAATTAATTTGTCACAGCCATGCTTAAGCACATCTGTCGCAGGAAGCTTCAGATCCTTTTCATACGCAGCCACAGCTTCAGAAATCTCTGTATCTGACATATTTTCATGATTGATGGTTACGCCAATTACTTTTGACTTTGAAAAAGTTTCAATGAGTTCAATTTCACTTTGTATTGTTGGCATTTTCATATAGTTAAAATCACCAAGATTTTTCCGTTTCGGCGGATGCTGAACAATAATGGAGCTTGGTCTTGATCCTCTGATAATCGAACAGGAACTAATGTATGCGGGGTGACTTAGTGCCCCCTGACCTTCAACAATAATAATATCCGGATTCTCATTGTCGTAAGCTCTCATAACCTGATTTTCAATCTCGCCTGTCATAAATTGTGAAGGGATTGCATCTATTGCCACGCCGTACTTTGCACCTTGAATTAAACCAGTTTGCCCTGTTGCAATAAAAGCAACTTTTAGACCTCTTTTTATTAATGCTTCTTCAAGAATTACTGATGTTGTTCTTTTACCAACTGCACTGTCCGTACCAAGTACAGCAACAATAGGTGTTTTAATATCCAGAATTCTTCCTGAAAATAAATGCATATCCTTCTTTTCAGGTGGCTTTCTTACATCATTTATGGTTACTCCATATTTTATTGAATGTTGCACAAACTCTTCATCATTTGTAAAAAATTCATGAAGAGTGTTTACAATACTCATCCCTTGTTTCATTGCTTCTAATACAATTTCACGTTCATAACCTTTTAAAAAGGCTTCCGAGGGTGCTATCCCATAAATAAACTGATCAGGCACTTCAGACAACAGTGCAAGGGCTTGCTCAAGACTCCGGAATACTGGGATATTGTTCGGTTTCCCTTCTAAATAATCACCTGCGTCCACCCCAGCTTTTGTACTGTCAATCACTCCAACAACCTGGTATTTATCAGATCTGCGTACAAGTCCATTCGCAGTCTTGCCATCCATTGTACCGAACATTTTTTCACAATAAACAATTGCTGTTTCCTTCATAAACTTCCACTCCTATAGATATTTTAAGTAATTTGGCAATATTTACCATTTAAAAGCAAATAAAAAACCCTTTCATCTAGTAAAAATCGACATACGTAGAGCCAAGATACTAATCATGCAAGGATTGTTTTTCGAGGTATTTGGTTTTTTAGTCTACATTTATAAGTATAGCACACTTCATAATAAATAATGTGTGTTTGCAAAAATATATTTAAAGGTAACCCTCCTTCGCCTTCTTGAAGCTGGATGAGTTACCTTTTATAACTAGTACATTAGTTTTCTCTGAATCACACCAAGGTCTTCCGGTGTTCCACTTACCAGGATTTTGTCACCATCCTCTAAGGTGGTGTTTCCATGAGGAATAACTACTTTCCCATGTCTGTAAATGTGCAAGATCAAGGACTCTCCCAAAAATGGCAGATTTGTAATTGGCGTCTGATCATAATAGGAATGATTGACGTTAATCTCCCTAATGGATTTACTGTGATTTGTAATAAGCCGAACAATACCCGGATTATCAATAAGTGCTTTTAAAAGCGTTCTTGTTGAGTAGAGCATCGAGTATACTGTAAATCCTTCTTCAGATAACTCATCCTGGAGATTTTTGTTTTCAATCCGTAAAATAACCGTTTTTATACCAAGCTCTTTTGCATGACGGCCTAGATCAATGTTGGTTAAATCGTCATCTGATGCAATTACAATCTTATCTGCTTTAAAGGCATTCTGTTCTTCCAGAGATCCTATCGTTAACTGATCGACATATATATGTGGAAATGAAAACAACTCACTGCCACGGACGGTCTGTGTACTATACACCCGAACAACTGCCTTATCCTCCATCTTATCCCTTGCAACCAGCATTGTTGCTTCATTCGCTCCAATAATAGAAATTCCTAATTGACTTGGACGAGAATTTGATGTTGGAAATAATCTCGTAAACGTAATTGGCGATATCAGACAGGTTAAGATAGATACTAGAATAATTGCTCCATTTAGCACCTCGTTAATCACACCTAGTTCAAGCGCAATTGAGGAGGCCGCAATTACGAGACTCAACTTGGATGTTGTTAAGATACCTACACTAAAAACTTCTTTCCATGTGTACCATTTTTTCAGCACCAATGCAGGAATTACTTTCGCAAGATACATAAACAATAGTAAGAGTGGCATTAATAACAGGATTTTTCGATCTACAAACAGTTCCCAAATATCTAACTCCACACCAACCATTACGAAAAAAATGGGGATCAGAAAGCCAAATCCGAATGAGTCCAGCTGGTGGACAAATTCCTTTCTGGGTGCAAGCAAAGATATAATAACACCAGCAAGAAACGCTCCCAGAATATTTTCTGCACCAATCGTTTCAGAAAGAGAAACAAACAATAATATTAGGGCAAATACCCCTCTTGTCCCGAGTTGAACGGTCCCTTTTAGAAGGTTGTCAAACAGCTCAAATTTAAAATACTTTTTAATCGTTCGATAGGCAAGGAAAACGGCCATGAAAAGTACTAATAACAGTAATATCCTCATACCTTCCTGATCTTTGAACATGGCATATACTGTTAATAGAATCATAGTTGTAAAATCTGCAATAACGGTGATCAGCAGAATAATTTGACCAAGCAGCCCTTCTGTCAGATTCTTCTCTTTAATAACTGGAACGACAATACCAAGTGACACGGTTGAAATGATCAATGTCATTAAGTAAGGGTCCTTAATTAAACCCAGCAAGACCAGTACACAGGAAAGTGCGAATGACACGCTAATAATTAGAGCGAAGATAACGAGCGAAACCTTCACAGGGTCCGGAGAACTTTCATCTTTTATTTTCTTCTTTTTAAAAACACTAAAATCTATTTCTAAACCACTGATAAACATAAGGAATATAAACCCAAGCAGTGAAAGCAACTCAAGCAAAGGGTCGCCTGAAATGATATTAAAACCGCTTTTTCCAATAATCAGCCCGGCAATAATTTCTGCGATAACGACTGGAATAAACCGTAAATTAAACCGCTGCAGCAAAATCGGAATAAAAAAGGCAATCCCAACCACAATCATTAACGATGTCAGTGATTGATGTTCCATAAAACACCCACTTTGAAATATATGATAAGAATAAGATTAACGAATGTTTGTGTTTTTTACAATAATTATGTTTTTTCAATACATATAATAGCAAATAAACAAGGTCTCACCGACGATTGTAAATAGCCAGGTAAAGAGAATCCGTATTTTTATACTCAGGTATAATTTATTAATCTTATGCTCGCTGTTAAGCTATAAAAAAGTATAAGGGGGAACTAACTCCAATGAAAAAGTTTATAACCGTTTTATGTCTATCCTTCGCACTTAGTATATTTGTAGCGGCGTGTGGATCAGATGAAGAGAAATCAAATTCGAAGGCAAATACCGAAGAGGATGGTAATGTTAGTACCACTGATGAAACAAACAAGGAAGAAAATAAACAGGATGATGACGCAGCTCAGGAAGAGGATAAATCGGCATTACCAGAGGAAGTTCCATCAGATCTCCCATTCCCTGCTGAAGCTGATTTACAGGTTCAGTCATATGATACGGCTGGACACAAACAATACGTGGTTGGTTTTTCGTTTTCAGAAGAAATTGATGGGGTCTACAATAAGTTTAAGGAATATGCAGATAGTAATGGATACAATATCATCACAGAAGATAATGAAAACAACGGATTTGAATCAATGAAAGAAACTGATGCAGGTCCCACAACCCTTGGCGTGACTTTTTCAGACATGGGGTCAGTTAAAGTAGGAACTGTGAGTTTTGCTATTCCTTTAGAATAGACATTAGGATCCTGCCCACTGCGAAACGCTGAAAAGTATTAGATGGTTGCCAATAAAGTCACTTTAGCGGAATGAGGATTCACTCCGATTGGTTGATGAATCCTCGATTTTCCTGCCAGACACTCTAGTTTGGATGCGGATCCCCAACCCATGCCCGTGGAAAGGGTTGATGTAACTATGCACCATCTATCATGATTTAAGCCCAAAGTAAATCTGATAGATCAGCCCATAAAAACCTACTATCCATGCGGCCAGAGCAACAAAAACCATAAATTGAGGTATTACTACGAGAAACGGGACACCTAAAGCTGCTGACAGCTGAAATGTGCTAGTGGTATACATGGAAAGCGGGAAGACCATCCCCCAAAATTGCGGGTCATACTTGAATGGATAATGATTGTAAATATGACGCCAAATCATCAGAATAAATAGCAGTGGAATCCACCATGTCCCCGTTATCCAGAAGAATAATGTAAATCCTTTTAAGAATGGCGTGATTTCGTCAAGTAAATTCCAATAGTCAGAATGCAATATCAAGGTAGATCCAGCCAAAGTAGTAATGGCAACTGCTCCCATGTTAATCCAGTAAGGAGGGGTAAGAGCCGCAAATTTAAAATTTACAAAGGTGAACCTGTAAAAAATGAGCGTGATAATATTCAGATACAGCATACAGCCTAGAAAATACATACATAATGTAAAAAATAAAATGATTTCACTGCCGCTTTCCACATGAGGAGATAGAAGAGTCCCCAAGATAGAAACGGATTGTGTAGCAACTGCTGCGATTAACCAAGCGCCATTAATGCCTTCCGCAATTGTCGGCTTATCCCTCCGTACTGTGACCGCTGTAAAAAATGTATACATTATTACTACCCATAGAATAATTGCAAGTATCCACAAATAGACCGGTAATATGTAATTTTCACCAACAATTATTAGCTGACTTCCAAATACACTTGTCCCAGCAACTAATGTAAAAAAACCAGGTCCAAGAGTGTGGCTTGTCAAATCTTCTATTACATCCGGAAAATAGCCAACAAGACGGATAATTGTCAATAACCACAAAGTAAGATATGCAACAATGTTAATATACAACAGTATTGTGGAAATAGACTCCATCCCCAACAGAAATGATCCAATTGATAATGCCCCAGTAGCCATAACCAATGCAAAATAGCCCGGGAAGAGATCCCGTGCCTGCTGTTTTAAAAATTTAATCAATGCTAATCAACTCCCCGAAATTAGGACATTATTGTCACCTAGTTCCTATCTTATCATTTTCTCTTTATTTATAACCTAGGTTATATAAAATTAAAACGAAAAACTTTATATATTAGTTCCATGAAAAAGTAAATATCTTCAAATCCCCATATTAACTTCCAAGCTAATTACCATGTTATCCTATAACTACACTACTATCATCGGGGTGATTAAATGAAAATAGGAATTATTGGATTGGGTGATATTGCCCAGAAAGGCTACTTGCCTGTTCTATCTGAAAAAGAGGGTATCGAACTTGTGCTTTGTACTCGAAATAAAGACACGCTGAACCGTTTATCGGAGAAGTATAGAATTAATGAAAAGGTGCTAACAGTAGATGAACTGATTTCAACGAATATTGATGCTGCATTTGTAAGTGCTGCTACAGAGGCACATTTTGAGATAGCTGAAAAATTACTTAAAAGCGGTATACCTACATATATAGACAAGCCGATATCTATGAAACTCCACGAAACCAAAAAAATAACAGAGCTCTCAAAAGAAACAAACACATTAGCTATGGTAGGTTTTAACAGAAGATTTATTCCGAAAGTTAAAGAGCTAAAGAAACACGGTAAACCAAGTCTGATACTTATTCAAAAAAACAGATTTTCGTTACCCGATTATATAAGAAGATTTGTTGCAGAAGATTTTATACATGTTGTCGATACACTTCGATTTCTGATGGATACAACTGTTCTGGATGTAAAAGTAGTGAGCCAAAAAAATGGTGAAATGCTTGATCAACTGATTATACAGCTTATTGGAGAAGGGTGTATCGCTATGGGGATAATGAACAGAAATGGCGGTGTCACTGAAGAAATCATTGAGTACTCTACCGGACTTGATAAATATGTAGTTAACAATCTTACTGAAACAACCCACTATCACAACAAAGAAATTAGTATTGCTAAGTCCGGTGATTGGGAGCCAACATTATATAAACGTGGCTTCTATCAAATAGTCGATCATTTTATTGATTCCGCAAAAAATAGCAAAGTGCCTGATCCGTCTATTGATGACTCACTGATCACTCATGAAATATGCGAAGGAATCGTGAAGCAGATTGATCAAGATGCTTAATAATCAGCACAAAAAATAATACCCCAGTTTCATTGATGTTACTGGGATATTATACCTTAACTGGATTTGGGGTTTATTTAAAATACACTTTCTCAACGTTGTATTTTGCTTTAAGTTCATTAATAATAAACGTTTCTTGAACTACCCGCCACTTATCAGCCTTGCGGTCTGAATGAGTGGGAGATTCCTAAGAACACCGGCGTAACCGCCAGTTATGGATTAGGCTATCCCCGCAGTTCCTGCGGTTAGAAGTCTTATCGCTTCGTTTTTAAGGTTTAATCCTGCATTGATATCTCGATGGTGATGCGCACCACATACACAGGTCCACTCACGCACACGCAGGTCTTTAACTTCTTTGTTTTGATAGCCACAACACGAACACAGCTGCGAACTGGGAAAGGTTTTACTCACTTCCACAACAGTTTTGCCGTACCATTTAGCTTTATACGTCAACATTACCTTAAATTGATACCAGGACACATCAGCAATGGATGGAGCGCTTTTCTTGTTTTTCATCATATTTGATACCTGTAGACTCTCGATCCCAATCACATCGTGGTTTTTAATGATATCGGTAGAGGTCTTATGCAGGAAATCTTCGCGCTTGTTTGCGATTTTCTCATGAATGCGAGCTATTTTGATTCGTTGTTTGTTCCAGTTGCGGGAACCCACAACACGTCTTGCGAGCACTTTTTGAGCTCTTCCCAGTTTTTGCTCCAGGGACTTGTAGTAACGATTGTTTTTGTAGATAGTTCCATCCGACAGAACAGCGAAGTCTTTCAATCCTAGGTCAACACCCGTATTGGAGTTGGTCTGCGGTAATGGCGCGATCTCCACTTCCGCAAGAACAGACACAAAGTACTTTCCGCTCGGGTTACGTCGGACTGTGGCATTGATAATTCGCCCTTTGATTTCACGACTTTTAGCAAGCCGCATGAGACCAAGTTTAGGCAACTTGATATGGTTATCCAAAACAGCGATATTCCCATTGGTTTGTTTGGTGGTATACGACTGGACCTTATTCTTTTTGCTTTTGAATTGAGGCGCTTTATTTTGTTTTCTGTAATACCGTTGGTGTGCATCAGCCAGATTCTCAACGGACTTTTGAAGGGAAATACTGTCCACTTCCTTTAAAAAAGGATAATGTTCTTTTAACAGGCGAACCGCTTTTATCGTGCCATATTTATTGAAAAACGCACCTTTCCAATTATTAGAAGGCAGCTGGCCGTTTTGTACCATTTCTTCTGTTATGTACCAGTAGGCATCTTTTTGCTTCTGTTTTGCAAGGAAGAAATTGTACACAAATCTGGAGCAACCAATCGTCTTGTTGATTAGCTCGATTTGGCTTCGATTGGGGTATATGCGGAAATTAAAAGCTTTGTTGACGAACATGAAATCCACCCACTTCATAGGAACGTTTGTTCTAATTATACCATAGAAGTAGGTGTTTTGGCTATCGTCAACCGACACTCATCTCCCCCTTATTACTGGGCTGAAGCCCTTCGCACAATTGAAGAGGGAGTCTTCTGTCGGAGAATGATAAATCTCTCTGTGGGCAGGATCCCTTACAATACAAACTTCAATCTTGCTTACTTCATCCCTGTGCAATTTGATCGGTGATACATTATCATTAAAATGCTTTTTAATTCTCGGTCTTAACTTCCTTGCCTTACCAACAAACAATACCTCCTGATTGTCGTTGTAAAACATGAAAATTCCACCCTTATCTCTTGTAATCAGGTGAAAATCTGTAAATCCGTATATATTACTACGTTCCGGATTATCCTGTTTGGTAATGGTGACATCTGGTGTTGGGATGGTTATATTGATCATTATGCTCACTTCCTCTTCCTCTGTTGTTGTGTAAATGCTATCACACATCGACATGCATTACTATTTCCGTACATTTTTTATAACACCAATATAAAAAAAACGGCATTCACCCTTAGAAAGAGCAAATGCCAGGTTTACCTACTTGCGCAGTTTATTATATGGAATATTATCTCTGCACCCTAAAATTAACTATGGACTAGCTTCTTTTCGTTTAAATTGAGCGCCTGCACTATGGAAGTATGAATTTCCTGAAAAAACTCTGGGTTGTCGACTAGTGACACGCCATAAGAGGGAATCATTTCTTTTATTTTCGGTTCCCACTCTTTCATATATTGCGGGAAGCACTTTTCTAGTACCTCAAGCATGACGTGAGCTGCAGTAGAAGCACCCGGAGAAGCACCGAGCAATGCTGCTATCGAACCATCCGCGGAAGTAATTACCTCGGTACCAAATTGAAGCGTTCCTTTGCCGCCTCCCTCTGTATCTTTAATGATCTGCACACGTTGACCCGCTACTACTAAATCCCAGTCCTCGCTTTTGGCATTCGGGATAAACTCTCGTATTTCTTCCATACGCTTTTCTTTCGATAACATAACTTGTTCAATCAAATATTTTGTCAACGGCATCTCTTTTTTGCCTGCCGCCAACATCGTTACGAGGTTATTTGGTTTTACTGAATTCACCAAGTCCAGCATGGAACCAGTTTTCAAGAACTTTGGTGAGAAGCCGGCAAATGGCCCAAACAACAGTGATTTTTTATTCTCTATATATCGTGTATCAAGATGCGGAACAGACATTGGTGGAGCACCAACCTTAGCTTTGCCGTATACTTTTGCTTGATGCTGTGCTACCACTTCTGGGTTGTTACATACCATGAATTGCCCGCTTACCGGGAATCCTCCGACATGTTTTGATTCTGGAATACCAGTTTTTTGAAGTAAAGACAGACTTCCGCCTCCACCACCGACAAAGACGAATTTTGACGTATGGTATTCAATTTTGCCGTTAACGTTATCATGTACTTTTACTTCCCACTTGCCGTCGCTGGTACGTTGTACATCCTCAACACTGTGTTTGTAGTTTACCTCGACATTGTTACTCTCCAAGTGGTCAAACAACTTGCGCGTTAAAGCACCAAAGTTAACATCCGTTCCAGAATCAACTTTTGTAGCCGCTATCGGTTCATTCGATGTACGGCCATCCATAATAAGCGGAATCCATTCCTTCAGTTTTTCAGGAGCATCGGAAAATTCCATCCCATGAAACAGAGGATTCTTTGATAGAGCTGCAAAACGCTTTCTCAGAAACGATACATTTTTTTCACCACGCACAAAACTCATATGAGGTAATGGCATGATAAATTCCTGTGGATTACGAATCAGATTGCTGTTTACAAGATATGACCAAAACTGTCTTGAAAGCTGAAACTGTTCATTAATTTTTACTGCTTTGCTAATATCTATAGATCCGTCCGGTTTTTCGGAAGTATAGTTTAACTCGCACAGTGCAGAATGGCCAGTACCCGCATTATTCCATTCGTTAGAACTTTCTTCCCCTGCTTTGTCGAGCTTCTCAAACGCAGTAATTTCCCATTCTGGTGCCAACTCTTTCAGTAATGAACCCAAAGTCGCGCTCATAACTCCAGCACCAATTAAAATAACGTCTGTTTCTTTAGGCATGTTACTCATATTTATCATCCTTAAAATCTAAAATTTATATAAAAGTTGTAGGCGCGACCCTAGTCACAAACCGTACATTATAACCCTTTTATATTGTATCATATTTAGCAAAATCATAGCCTATAAATAAACAAACTATCTACAAAAAGTGCAAGCTCCCGTTTAGCACCGAACAAACTGCGCTCAGCGCTGCGGGTGGGACGGCATTCCCACAGAAAGGGACGAAGTTAGCCGACGTTGGGCGCATGGACCGCCTTTTGTCGGCCTTTCACTAACGTAGCGAGGAGTGTGAAGGTTGCTAGTTGCTGGTTGTTTGCAGATGAGAACGCCGCGTCATGTACTTAGAAGCTTGTTCCCACCGCCCTTGACACTATGCGCGAATATTTCAATCACCTTGTCCCATACTAAGTCCAAAAAGGAGGGACATTCATGGCAAAACGAACAAAGAAAAACGACCCACAGCAAAAGAATAAACAAGGATTTGATTCAAGTAAAACGGATTCGGAATACTCTAAGGAACTCGGCAGTGCTGCAGCCAATCAGGCACACAAAGAAAAGGCGAAAAAAGAACGGGCATCTAAAACGAAAAATTAGTAGAGAGAATCTAGTAAACATGTCTAAATCCAAACAACAACAAGAACGGGAATGGAAAGACAGAAAGCAATCACAAAACCCACACGGGAAAGTTAGATCTTTTGAAGTGATAGCTGACGAAACACGGAGAGATGGGAAGAAGTAGGCCGGTAATAATTCGGTAAAGGGATTCTTATAATCGTATTTTGCTTTCTTAGAACCCTTTATATTCTGGGGTCAAGCCTAAGCCTTAGCTGCGCTTATGCTGTAAAAAAAACCATTTTTAACGGAATGAGGATCCGGCTTACTGATTTGGCGGATCCTCATTCCGTTATTTGCTTGAAAACCCACGTTTTAAGCTTGGATACGGATCCTCGTTCCGCTATTTGTCATTTCTACGTCAAATTTGGCTGATTTTCTGATAATAACGGAACGAGGATCCGTCTCACCCTTCCGAGAGCACTTTTTCAGCTAATTAGCGGAACGAGGATTCACTTCGTTTGTTTGTCGAATCTGCAATACTAAATTCTCTTTTTTCCTCCCTAAAGCTGAACTCGTAAGACGTAACGTATTTTTTTCGCAATTGAATCCAGATTTCACAATAATAATCTTTAGCAGTTACATCTCCGTCAATAGGGTAAACTTTTATAGGTGTCTTTGCCTGTTGGGATCAAGACACCCTTATATGTTGGGTGGGTCAGCGTGATGCTATTCTTTTTCATCCACATCTTCTAAAGGTATGTACTTATAGATTTCCCCAGATTTGGTGAGCTTGGTAAGCCGCTCCAGCCAATGATAATATATCAAGGCCTCATCTAGTTGTTGATAATCCAACTTGGCTCTTTCTCGTAATGTTTCATCTGTTTCACTATTTTCAATTACCTCATTGAGTTGTTCCTGTGCCTTCCGAATACTAACCAAAAACATACTCACTTCGCGTTCCCATT
This sequence comes from Virgibacillus sp. JSM 102003, assembly GCF_041949995.1. Lineage (NCBI taxonomy): Bacteria > Bacillati > Bacillota > Bacilli > Caryophanales > Bacillaceae > Virgibacillus > Virgibacillus sp. JSM 102003. Next base: position 105,720 of record NZ_JBHFQH010000012.1, on the reverse strand, counting down.
TCATACCATAGAAATTAGAGAAATAATTGAAGAAGTTTTTTTCAGCCATGAATGAATCTTTTCTCGAGCCTTTCTGCCATACCTTTTGAACAATATTAATTTCTTGAAGCTTTCTTACAGATGTACTCATGCTTGGTTTACTCATGCCGAGTGCTTCTTTCATTTCATCAAGGGTGATTGGCTGATGTTTAAAATACATCATTCCGTACAGACGTCCGACTGAAGGGGTAACACCATAAAGATCCATCGTTTCAGAAATCGTATTAACCATCATATTTTCTGCTAGGTCGATTTTTTCTTTGGCTTTTTCATCATTAAAATTATTTACGTTTCCTTCCATTGCGGCACCTCTTTTTTTGGGAAAATAATAAGAGCATTAGATAATTTTTGATGTTAAATTCATTTATAATTAATTAAATGTTTCTTCCATCTTATAATGAATAGTACTGTTATGCAACTGCCCTGATTAAATTCGAAACTGCCATAGAAAAGAGACGATTCTCTTATCGAGAGTCGTCTCCTGATGTTACACATTTATTTCATCCATTTGTCAATTAGATCCTGGTTTTCTTCAACCCATTTTTCTGCGCCTTTAATAGGATTGTCCTGATTATTTTTGGTGTAAACCATCAATTCACCAAGCTGCTTATCGTTCAATTTAAAGTTTTTCATCCATTTGCTAACTTTTTCAAAGTCTGAGGAAAAACCTTCTCGGGTTGCCATATAGATTTTTTCTACTCCACCGAAAGTATTCTTCGGGTCCTCTAAAAACTTCAAGTCCACTTCAGAAAATATATAATGCGGTTTCCATAGTGGTGCAACGATAGGTTTTTCTTGTTTCACTGCTTTCTTAATGGTTGAAATCATTACTGGTGTACTGCTATCTACCAATTCATAATCAAGACCGTATTCTTTGATCACATCTTCAGTTACCAGCATTGTTCCTGCTCCAGGCTCAAAACCTATTATTTCGCCATCGAATTTTTCTTTGTGTTCATTTAAATCTTTAATACTATTTACATCTTCCATATACGTTGGAACTGCCAATCCAACCTTTCCATTTTCATACCAAGGTTCTTCGAAGAAATTTGCCTCATCTTTATACTCTTTATAATAACTCTTATCTTGTACCGGCAGCCAAATTTCTGGTGCCACATCTAAATCGCCTTCAGCTAATGCAGCCATCTGAGGACCCATCTCAATAAGCTTTAACTTCACGTTATAACCCTTATCTTCAAGAATTGCCTTCCACATGTTTGTAACTGCAATATTTTCGGGCCAATTAATCTGACCTATCGTGATTGTTCCTTTATTTTCATCTGATTTGTCAGCTGCATTGCCGGAATCATCACTTTTACTTTCTGAACCGCAAGCTGCTAGTGCAATAACTAATATAGTAAATAAAACGAATTGACTTATTTTTCGAAAAATCATTAAATGACATACACCTTTCCAATTTATATTTTGTCAAACATCTATTGAAAACACACACCTTTACCAAGAGTGCTAGTAGCATTATATTATTAATTCGGCCCCCTTTTATTAAATAAAATAAATACGTTCAATATTTTCTAAATGTTTGACCTCTACATATTAGGATAACGAAAGATCAACTTTTGTCAAATCTGATAATTTATTTTCACCTTTCTTCATTGTTGTCTTATCAGTGATATAAACATCACATAATTTTTTAATGTTTTAGGTCAATTTCATAATTTAACCGAACAACTTCACGAACTAATTATCGAAACAAACAATACCTCTAAGCCTTTTTTAATAGTAAGGTTTAGAGCTATATACTTCTTCCCCAAGAATACCGCCTCGAGTTTTACAAGTTTAAAAAATCATGTTATGTTTATATTGTTTCGTAAGTTAAAAATATATTTAACAAATTTAACATTAAACACAGTCGAAGAAAATGAAAATCTTCTTTGTCTACTGTATTCCACTTAACAATCTTCAGGGAGGTATTACAGATGAATCAAACATACGACTATATAATTGTTGGCGGCGGCAGTGCAGGTTCTGTACTTGGCAATCGTCTAAGTATGGATAAGAATAAAAGTGTACTAGTTCTGGAAGCGGGGCGTAATGATTACTTTTGGGATTTGTTTATTCAAATGCCGGCAGCTTTGATGTTCCCATCAGGCAATCGCTTCTATGACTGGATCTATTCTACGGATGAAGAGCCTTATATGAATGGACGACAAATCCCACATGCCCGAGGGAAAGTGCTTGGAGGATCAAGTTCCATTAATGGAATGATTTATCAGCGCGGGAACCCGATGGACTATGAACGGTGGGGAGCTGAATCTGGTATGGAAACTTGGGATTATGCACATTGTCTTCCGTACTTTAAACGACTGGAAACAGCCTTTGGAGCAGACCCATCTGATGAGCACCGCGGTCACCATGGTCCAATTAAATTAAAACGCGGACCTGCAACGAATCCTTTATTTCAAGCCTTTTTCGATGCAGCTGTTGAGGCTGGTTACTCGAGAACACCCGATGTAAATGGCTTTCGTCAGGAGGGATTTGGCCCATTTGACAGCCATGTACACAACGGAAGACGGGTTTCCGCTTCACGCGCATATTTACGTCCTGCCATGCGACGTAAAAACCTGTCTGTCGAGACGCGTGCCTTTGTTACCAACATTAACTTTGATGGTAATCAAGCTACGGGCTTAACCTACCAAAAGAATGGGAAAACCCATCATGTTAACGCGGGTGAAGTAATTCTTTCCGGTGGCGCATTCAACACACCGCAGCTGCTTCAATTGTCGGGTATAGGAGACGCCGATCATTTACAGTCACTTGGCATTGAGCCAGTTGTTGATTTGCCTGGTGTAGGTGAAAACCTTGAAGATCATCTCGAAGTATATATACAGCACGCATGTCCGCAGCCGGTTTCGGAACAACCTAGCTTAAATAAAGCAAAAATGCCTTGGATCGGCTTACAATGGCTCCTTGGACGTACTGGTCCGGCAGCAACGAACCATTTTGAAGGAGGCGGGTTCGCTCGTTCAAATAACGATGTAGATTATCCGAATCTGATGTTCCACTTTCTGCCGCTCGCAGTTCGATATGATGGGCAAAAAGCGGACACGGAGCATGGATTCCAAGTACACGTTGGACCAATGTACTCCAATTCAAGAGGCAGTCTGAAGATTCGTTCGCGTAATCCTTTTGAGCATCCAAGCATTGTATTTAACTATCTATCTACCGAAAAGGATCGACAGGAATGGATTGAAACAATACGCGTTTCACGGAATATCCTTTCTCAGCCTGCAATGGCTCCTTACAGTACAGGCGAAATTTCACCTGGACCTTCTGTTGAAACGGATGAAGAAATACTGGAGTGGGTAGCTAATGATGCGGAAACGGCACTTCATCCATCCTGCACCGCAAAAATGGGACCTGCATCTGATCCGATGGCAGTCGTGGATCCGCTGACGATGAAGGTTCATGGCGTGGAAAATTTACGGGTTGTTGATGCATCGGCCATGCCGCATACGACAAACGGAAATATCCATGCACCGGTATTGATGTTGGCAGAAAAAGCAGCTGACATCATTCGTGGACAAAAACCAATGAAGCCTGAGTACAAGGATTATTACCGTCATGGCGTTCATCCAGCAGACGCGGGTACAGTTGAGAAGTAAATTTATATCAGCTTTTATCACAATGAAACAAATTGGGTGAAAAATAATATTATGTATGATGCAGCGAGAAAGTATATATGCTTTCTTGCGTGTCATAATAGGTCAGTCCTTCCTAACGCTATCACTTTAGCATAGTGGAGGACTGATTCATTTAACTATGAAATAATTATTTGGTAACGTTACTTAGTTTTTGAACTCCCTCTACTATCTTTTTTCTTCGCGATACTATATATAGGTTTTACTATTAAACTTTAACGTAAGTATAAAGGCGACTCCTTGGTTGGAATCGCCTTTTCATTTGTTGCAGTTCCCATAAAACGGGATAGATAATTAAATGATAAGTACCCCCGTAAAAAAGTGTAAGCAATATTAATTTCCTGCGTCACTCATTCTGTTTTCTTGTCACCAACAAATTGTTTTCAATATGGCCCGTTTGTTCAGTTATTGACGCAACCGCTTATTAAACGACTGTGCCCGATTACTAAAATCACTGAATCTGCATTTTCGTAATGCCACTATAAATTTTTTATCAAATAAAAAGCCACCGTAGTTCTTTTGCAGACACGCCTAAAACAATAATTGCCCTGTACTGATTGGAAATAAATACTCGAATAGCAAAATAAAGTGTTAACAGAGTTAAGAAAATGTCCAAAGCTAAAGATATCTTATTCCTTATTCCTCAATAACCACGCATGTTCAAATGATACGTTTCATCGCATTAATTTGTCCCATATGGGTCCCTTCATGCATTAAAAGTAAACTCACTAATTCTTCTAAGGTTGTAACTCCCTTAAATGGATGACCCAGTGATTCATCCAACGTTTCATTTAATCGTTCAGCTGGAATTTGTTGAATCCGAACCAACTGATCCTTCAATTGTCTGATAAGATCATCTGTGGCAGGCACATCACCTATCCATTCACTCGGTTTTGTACCCATTCCAAATAAATCTATATAGTTTTCTGGAAGATATGTCGTTGTAATATCGGGATAGCCTATAACTTTTTCAGCACTTGTTAATACGTGGCCAATATGCCAATGGATTGTGTTATTAAAACCTTCTGGCTGCACGTCAACGATTTCTTTCGGGGCTGATTCTGCCATCTTAATAAAAAAACCCCTTGTTGTTTCATATTGTTTCATTAAAAGTTCGTGTTTAGCTAATAGCTTATCCATTGTTTTCTCTCCTTTTTAAGGATATGTTTTTCTTTTTGAGTCACTCTTCCTTAAGAATAACATCTAAACCAGTTAAATATTTCTCATCGATTGCGGCAAACTATTCAAGCATGTTCACTACTTTTCATCAAAAGTTTACCCCCATCTAATAACACATGGTACAAATTATTGTACTAATAAATCTAACAACCTTTGTTTAAACAATTGTTTATCAATTTTCTTACACACATTAGCGTTAGGAGCATGATTAGAAAAACCTTCTGTAATCGCAAGCTTGCTTCCATCATTAATGATTACCTGTCCGTAAGCAGGCTCTTCTTGGTTACAAACATAGCAATGACATAATTTCTCTTCTAGTAATAGATCCTCCCATAATACAACCCCCATAGCAACTGCATCTGGCAAATCAACGAAATGTCCATTTCCAGCTTGCAAATTGTATTCAAGTAAAGAACTATTACATTTTACAGCAAATACTGCTTGTTTCTTATCACTTGATAATAATAATTCCATATCTTCTTTATTTAAAGCAGCATCCCCTAGGCAGACATCAAATCCAATAATAGTTATAGGTATTCCGGAATTCAACATGATGCCATATGCTTCTGCATCAACATACACATTAAACTCTGAAACAGGAGTCGCGTTTCCCGAACCAAATCCTGGTGTTCCCATTGAGTAAATGTGCTTAACTTTTTTCATAATCTCAGGTTCCTTTAAAATGGATAACGCTACATTTGTGGCTGGCCCTATAGTGACAATTTCGATTTCACCTGGATTATTTTCTACCATTTTTAATATAGCATCAACAGCATGCTCACTTTCCGCCTCTATTGAAGGATTAATCAAGTTATCGTCACCCATGCCATCTTCACCATGCACACGTACAGCGGTAACTAAATCTCGCATAAGTGGACTAGAAGCTCCAACATAAAGTGGTGGCTTTTGCCCATTAGTTACTTCGACTGTCATAAGTGCGTTCTTTGTTGCCAACCCTAGCGGCACATTGCCACAAACCGTTGTTATAGCTTCAACTTTTATCTCACTTGATTTCAAAGCCATCATTAACGCAACCGCGTCATCACTTCCCGTATCTGTATCAATAATAATTTTTCTCAATTTCAATCCTCCCATAAGTAGGTTTGAAATCAGTATATATTGTTGGTTATGATTAAAATAGGTCATTAGACCAAAATTCAAGATCAAAGAAGAAATGGTCGGTGAGGAAATGAATCTTGAAATGATTATTAACATGGCCCCAGAAGATATAAAAAAAGAGTTTATTTATCGTAAATATCAAAAAGGCAGCTTTATTATTCATCCTTTTGAGGATAATAATTACCTTTATATATTAGTAACAGGTAGTGCTGAAGTCTTTAGACAAAGCTTGAATGGTTCCATGGTGACTTTATATCGATATCATTCGTATAGCAGTTTTGGAGAAGTTGAGATTTTTAATAATGACATAAAAACTCTAAGTGTCACTGCAAAAACAAATTGTGAAACAATAGCCCTTCATAAGACAATGGTTTATAAATGGATGCGTCAAGATTTTAATTTCACTACTTATTTGATGGAACACTTGGCCGCAAAATTAATTACAAGTTCAGATACTGTAGTTAAACTGTCACTTTTAACAGTTAAGGACCGTATTTTGTACAGTATACATGGTCATTACAAAATTGGTGATTTGGAAACATTGACCAAACACGCACTCTCAAGTGAGGTTTGTGTTCCAATAAGAAGTGTAAATCGTTCAATTTCTCAATGTATAAACGAGAACTACATTGACTTTAAAAAGAAGAGGTTCAAAGTAACGTCCATAGAAAAGCTTGAAAACCATCTTGAAAAAATCATTTAAAAGCAACTATAAGGCGCAGTACCTTATTCCGGTAATGCGCCCTATTATTGAACACAGATAAACTTAACCACCAATGATACTCTCAAATAGTTTAATATAGTAAATAAGTTTTTTTAACGATATCCGGTAGCATCTGCTTGCTTGCCAGCATCCTGCACTTCCAGAATATAGCGCCAGCAATCTGGCTGAGAACCATCAAGATCAGTGAAACCATAAACTTGTGCAAGCTTTCCACTTGACAGAGATTGACCGTTCCAACGTGAGACTTCGGGATCTCCAGCAAGGGCTGCAACAGCTCGCCCCACATAACGTGGCGTTTCTGAGATGACAAAATGAGGTTCCTTCGCAGTAGCGTCAAGCCAGTTTTCTTCCTTGACACTATAATGATCGAGCATGATTTCGGATCGCATCCAACCTGGGGTTAAGGAGACAGCTGTGCAATGATGCTGTTCTAATTCGTGAGCGAGCCCTTCTGCTACACGGATGATTGAGCTTTTTGCTAAATCATAAAACATTGGAAAGCGATAATTCTCATTATTATACTCTTTTGTACCATCGGTCATTTCTATGACAAGTCCACCTTCGTTTTTGATGAGCAATGGTAATGCGTAATGGCTCGTAATCAAATGAGTATCAATCGCTAAACGAAGCATTCTTAAACCTTTTTCAAGCGAATGCTCCCATACTCTCGTATTCCAGTCAACGAGATATTCACCTCCCCAAATATCATTTACAAGTATATCTAACCTTCCATGTTCTTTCTCAATTCTTCCAATTAAGGACTGTACTTGTTCATGAATAAGATGGTCAGCTTGAACAGCAATTCCGATTCCACCTAAATTATTTACTAGATCAGCTGTTTCTTCAATCGTTTCATGGCGACCATATTCAGAAATCTCATGTCGTGTCGTACGCCCAGTGATATAGACAGTAGCTCCTGCAGCACCTAACTCCATAGCAATACCACGTCCGGCTCCTCTTGTTCCACCAGCTACCAAAGCTACTTTACCCTTTAAAGATTTCATTTTTATCTGCCTCCCATTTTGTAATATCTATAGTATAATCTACAATGTTGACACCTTATGTCATATTAAGCTTTTTAATAATTTTTGTTAGGTGGTTATCATGCGAAGCAGACAGACTTATTACCATAGTATTGTTGCTACAAAATAACGAAAAATTAACTACCAAAGCATTGGCGAATGAATTGGTAGTGACAGAACGTACCATTCATCGGGATATGGAAGCCTTGAGCAGAACAGGAATTCCAGTTTTCGCAAGCGTGGAAAAAATGGAGGCTGGTCTTTACTGGAAGGCTATCGGACAAATATAACGGGTTTAAAAGATAATGAAATTAAGGCTTTGTTTATTTCACCATCAATCCAGTTACTCAATGATCTAGGTTTAACAACTGATTGGAGTAAAGCACGTCAAAAACTTATTGCTTCTATTCCAAGTTTTTTGCAGAAAAATGCCAATGATGTTTAAAATCGAATTCATGTTGATACAAGTACATGGAGACAGTCAACTGAAAAAATTGAGTTTTATAAAATTTTGCAACAAGCAATTTGGAATGAAAGAAAACTTCATATGAAATATGAACGAGCAGATGGGAAAATTGTAGAAAGAGTTGTTGATCCGTTAGGAATAGTAGCTAAAGGTAGTACATGGTATTTAATCGCGTCCTCCAATGAAGCATCAAAATTGAATACTATAAAATAATTTGCTTAATAACTTTACTTAGTTTTTGAACTCCCTCTACTATCTCTCTTTCCTCTGCATAACTAAAGGATAGACGAAGGTATTCCGCTCCATCCCGCTGATTCAGGAAAAAATATTTGCCCGGGATATAGGAGACACCTTCATCGAGAGCCTGGGTTAATAGTTCCGACGTATCAACTCCAGCAATTTTGACCCACACAAAGTAGCCACCTTCAGATACATACCAGGAGACCTGTTTTGGCATGTGTTGTTCCAATGCAGAAAGTAAGGCCGTACACTTACGTTGATACGTATCCCTTAAAGATTTGAGCCGCTTCTCGAAGTCATTTTTTTCTAAAAAGGAAGCCATGGTTGCTTGAGCAAATGGATGGTCTAAATCCTTTTTAAACCAAGCCACAGCGTTAATCAATTCAGGTGTTGCAGCTATCCATCCGATTCGCATCCCCGGCGCTACCACCTTGGATAAAGAACCAAGATGCAGCACACGGCCTTCGTTGTACATTGCCTTTAATGGAACTGCTTGTTCATGAAAGAATAATTCGCCATAAGCATCGTCTTCTAGAATAAGGAAATCATATTTGGCAGCAAGCTCCAGCACATGTTTCCGACGTTCCGTTGTCATCGTTGTACCTGTTGGATTTTGAAAAGTCGGGATGGTATATAAAATAGAAGGAAGCGGGAGCCCTTTCCTGTTCCTTTCCGCTAACATAGCTTCTAATTTAGTTGTTTGCAGACCGTGCTCATCCACCGGGATACTAATAAAGTGCTTCGTATAGTTTTGAAATATTTCTAACGCTTCCATATAGGATGGTGATTCTATAGCAACGACAGTTTCATGATCCATTAGTATGCGAGCAACTAGATCAATCGCCTGGCATGCACCGGATGTAACGAGAAGTTCGTTTTCTGAAACACGGATACCACGGCGCAGCAACCTATCTTTAATCTGCTCCTTGAGCTTAGCCATTTTAGGGCTGCCAACATAATGCAACGGTAAATCCTTCTCTTCTTCAAGCAAACGGGTAACAGCTGCTTTCAGCTGCTCAACCGGGATAAGATTAGGTGCCGGGAATCCCGAACTTAACCGTATACAACCATCTGGAAGTATAGGCATCCATTCGCCCGGCGGGTTATTCTTAAGTGCGGCTTTCGTGCTTTCAGTGAAAAAAGATTCACTATTCATTCTATCATTCACCTTTCCATTAAATCACCTTGCTGTTAGATATAAATCACTACTTTCATGACACCATTGTTGCTACACATTTTTGGAAAAGAAAATTAGCATACATTTCGTCCCTTTTGTTGAAGAACACATTTTTAACGGAATGAGGATCCGGCTAACTGATTTGGCGGATCCTCATTCCGCTAATTCCTTGAAAACCCTCGTTTTAAGCAGGGGAGTGAATCCTCATTCCGCTATTTGCCATTTTCACCTCAAATTTGGCTGATTTTCTGCTAATAACGGAACGAGGATCCGTCTCACCCTTCCAAGAGCACCTTTTCTGCTATTTAGCGGAATGAGGATTCACTTCGACTGTTTGTCGTTCCTCATTCGTGTTTTTTATGTTTTCTCCCTGACTCAATATAGTCACAACGCCAAACTTCTACAAGTTATGGAAAACCTACTGTGACAGAATTTCCAATATATTACCGTCTGGATCTATAACATGAAATACAGATCGTTCAGTTCCTCTCCTTACTTGAAAGTTTTGTGATTCTAATAGTCGATAATAATAAAATATTTGCATAGGTTTCGATTCTTGTATTGCTCTTGAAAGTGCTGTAATAATCTCGTGATTAGGTGTTAGAACATCTCTATTTATATCATTGACTGATTTAAGTTTCTTCCTGGAACGATGAAGTGAGGTTTTAATTGACTCATTACTTACTCTCAACATGGATGCTATTTCTTTTGTGGTGTATCCAAAAACATCCTTCAAGGTGATAAGCATGGATTGTTTCAACGGTAAAGAAGTAAGTAAGACTTCAATTAAACTATAATATTCTATAGAATCGTATACTTCTCCATTTAACTCCTCATTAAATTGTATATTCTCTTTATGTTTCCTTTTTTCATCAATAAAATAATTTTTGGCAACCGTACATAAATAAGAAAATGTTAACTCTCTTTTTGGTTCTATACGTTTTATCTTATATACTTTTAGCATCGTTTCTTGTACTAAATCATCAGCCATCCAAGGTGACCCAGACAATTTTAAGCAATATTTAAAAAGTTTATGAATCTCAACCTCTAAATCTTCTAAAACCATGTTTTAACACCTTTTTAAAAAATTTTAATTTATTGTAACTTTTACACTATTATATACGTTATAAATATGAATTTCATTTAAAGGAGGAAGATTATGTTTAAAATAGGTAGTATATTTATTCCAGTTACAGATATTGAAAAATCTGCAGAGTGGTATCGAACTAATCTAGGTGTAAAGAAAATTGATAGTTGGGAAGATGGTGCTGGCTTTTATTTGCCAACTGGTTCTACACAACTAGCCTTAATACAAGTCGAATCTCATCAGCCCACCGAGTTTATCATCAAAGGTAATCAAAAAAATTCCTATTATAACTTTGTAGTTGATAATATTGAAACTGCTTATCAACATTTTAAAAACAATGGTGTAGCAACTTCTGAAATCCATGACTTTGGTGGAATGAAATTCTTTGATATTTTTGATTTAGACGGTAACCCATTTAGTGTGGTTAATGAAGTTGATGGCTCTCCTTACCACTCGGATAATGTTAGAAAAATGCAAGAAAGAGATTTAAATAGTTAATTGATACTTATAAGAATAGAATTACCATTCAAATAGAGCTGGTAATTCTATTTTTTCTTATTCTTCTCTAGCAGATATTCAATTTTATCATCGGCTCGTAACAGTACTTGTTTAATTTCTTTAATTTGTTCTTCCTTTTGCAGCATTTGCTTGTATTTATTTTGGAAAAGCTTTTTTATTTGGTCAAGATTTTGTATTTCCTCTTTTGTTAGTTCTTTATTTTGATCAGTATTTTTTGACCAATCCAATAGAATTTTGATTTCTTCGAGTGAAAAACCAGTTTGTTTTAGTTTGACAATAATTTCAATTATTTCAATGTCTTCTTCATGATAGTCACGATGATGATTTTTCACCTCTGGATGTAACAGATCAATCTTTTCGTAATAACGTATGGTATCTTTACTTAGACCTGTGCATGATGCAATTTCACTGATCTTCATGATAAATCACCTACTTTACAATAAAGTTATAAACCAACAAGACTAGTATAATATGGGCTATAAATCGAATCATATGATGACTGTATGTAATTTGGCTCTTCGTCATGATCCCTTCTGCAACCGCTAATATATGCAATAGGATAAACGCTGCGATTAACATTATAATCATATTATTCTTGTTTGGAATAAATAAAGCTGCTAACATGCTAATTGACACAGCGACAAATAATAATGAGCGAACCTGAAATCCAGTCTGTTTCAATTGCAGTGTGCCTGCCAGTCCTGTTAATACAGCATATAACCCAATCAATACATAAGTAATAATTGTCATTGCCAACACTCCCATCTTTTATTACTATCACTCTAAAAGATGGAGTCGACTCCATGTCAATATTTTTTCAAATTATTTAATCATGGGGAGGGTTCTACGGCTTCCACGCCCCAAAAAAGAATCATGAGAACCTTCACCGTACGTCTTTTTCCGCTATAACAAATCCCCTACATCAAAACCGCAACCATTCCCGGCGTAATAACCGATACAACTACTGCACTGACAACCATTGCAATCGTGCTGACTGATCCTGCGAGCTGGTCCTGTTCCATGATGGTTGCTGTTCCGATGGCATGTGATGCACTACCCATCCCGACACCACGTCCAATTGGATGATTAATCCGGAAATATTTCATAACTGTTGAACTGACGAGTACTCCGCCAATTCCTGCTGTCATCACAAAAACTGCCGCTAAAGGAGTAGCTCCGCCAAGTGTGTCTGCGATTGCCATGGCTACCGGAGTAGTGACGGATTTTGGAGCAAGTGAATGGATAATCAGCTGATCAGCGCCCAGCCATTTTGCCAGTAATACACCTGTTGACACGCCAACTGCCGCTCCTAGCATCGTTCCGCTAAGAATAGGCACCAGAAATTTTTTCAATATACTTCGCCGCTGATAAACCGGATAGGCGAGTGCTACAATCGCAGGACCCAGCATATCGTTTATCCATTCTCCGCCACGCATGTAGGTGTCATAAGGAATCTGAAACGCCAATAAGACAACAATGATAATAACCGTAGCTGTAATGATAGGTATGGTAAACGTGGAATAAAATCTTTTATATATATAGACTGCCGCTGCATAAATCCCAACTGTACCGGTAATAGCGGCAATGGCAATAAGGCTATTAATCATGTTCTACTTCCTTCCCACGCATCATCCACTGCGTCACAAGTCCCGATCCTGCCATAACAAGCACCGTGCTCACGAGAACGATCACAATCAGGAGAAATCCCTTTCCGGAAAAGACCTCGAAATAATTTATAATCCCGACCGTAGCAGGAATGAAAAACAGCGTTAAATGTTTCAAAAAAAAATCGGCACCCTTTTCAACCCACACTTCCCTCACAACATTTGTTGAGAGCAGGATAAACAGAATAATTAACCCGATGACACTCCCGGGCACAAATAGATTCAGTGCTTCCTGAATCCAATGTCCGATTAAATAGATTCCATATAAGAAAGCGATTTGGATAATTATTTTACATAGATTTAGCAATTGCGACACTTCTTTCGGAAAAGATATAATAGAGAAAGATTCGTTGCACGGATGCAGTAAGAAAGTAACTGCTGCTGAAAGTCTATCATAGAATAAATTCTGACTCTTTGAAAAGTGAACAGGCTCCATACTGACAAATATATAATAACGTACAGACTGTGTCAGCAATGATTTCATCCGTCAAAATTATAGTATCGTTTTGTTCTGGCATAATTTAGGACTGCCCTTCTTTGTACTATAATCGAACCTTTTTTTTAAAAAGTGGCATATAAATCTTAGAAATTTCCCCATTCAAAATGACACTTTTTACTGAGTAAAAACGATTATAGTCATGAATAGAGTGGGGCTAGCTGCTTTCATCAGTCAAGTGATATGCTGCTTCAAGTATAAATGATTAATTACCATCATAAATTTAAGAAAAAAGCGTTAGGGAGTGTTTACTTTGAGTATGTTTAACCCTGATAAACTTTATGTTGAGTTTAGAGAAGGAGTTACCGCTACAGAACCTATAATCCATAGGCGCTACACACTGACTCATTCGGATATTACTGCAGAGCTTTTTTTGACAATTGGATTAAGCTTTGCCTGGGATAAAATTGGCCCTATGAGAGATGAAGTACTTGGTGAGTGGACTAAAATTAGAGGTTCTTATGTATATAATGTGTATTTGGATGTAGACGGACAATCTGATCAGACTGTTGCAGCAATACGAAATGACATATTTAGACGTGAATTACCACTTGCCTTGAAAGCAATCAGATATGGAGATAGGAGATTTTTCATTTCACATCCTGAGTTGAATAATTCTCCAATAATAGTTTACTTTAAATCACAATATCCCGAGTTGAATAAGGTAGAAAATTGGGTTACTTTTGCAGAGTATACTAATCTCTGAATTAACGATGAAAAAGAGCATCAAATTGCGTTGCAATTCAATGCTTAGTTAAGTTGTATGTTTAATGTTTGTACTTCAAAATTGAACTACTTCCTCTGGAAATCGCAGCGGTTTTCTCTAAAAGACTACAAATGAATAGCCTTTTGGTATGGTGTAATGCCTGATGGCAAATAAAATATGGTTGCTCGAAATGTTTTAAACTTATTTAACAACTCGATATTGCAGATGAGTAGCTTTGGAAGTATCCATTATGGTGACGGGTTCAAGTAGAATATGCTCGTCTCCAAGCTTTTCAAATAATGGAATACCTTCACCAAACAGTACGGGGACGAGATGAATCGATATCTCATCGACCAGACCAGCCGATATGAACTGTTGGGCGGTGTCCGCACCACCCATGACAGAAACAACTTTACCGTTCGCTGCTTTCTTCGCCTGTTCTAAAGCACTTTCAATTCCATTCACATACGTGTACACACTATCCTCCGGAACATTCTCTGGGGTCTGATGTGTGAGAACAAAAACAGGAATGCGAGCGGGCCCCGTTGGTCCATTTGCACCCCACCACCGAAGGGAATCATCGTATGTAACTCGTCCGGTGATAACCGCCCCTAGACCTTGGCCGGCTTCTTCAAGAAGCTTGCGGTTACGACTGTCTTCATCATCCATCACCCAGCCGTGCAGTCGCTCTCCACCAGCCCCCATCGGTTCTTCTGCAGTACGGTTTGAAGCCGCTATGAAGCCGTCCAGTGACATACTGATATCAAAGACTACTTTACTCTTCGTGCTATTATTTGTCATTAAATACTCCTCCTATTTAAATAATTTACCAAGCTTGTCGAAAGACTGTTCCCATCCACTAATAGCATGATTCATCTCTTTCGAATACGGGCCGTTGTATAACGTCATCTTGGTTTTACCATCTAATTCATCAAATTGAACCCGAGTAATCATGGCAGAAAGCCTGAGATCTGTTTGTTCCTCGGACCGGAGGACAAGAAGACGAGGTTCTACGAGTTCGATAATTTCGTGTTGAATCCATATCTCTGTGCCGGTATTGATTTGAACCATACATAAATTAAACCTACCGCCGACACGAAGGTCAATGTCAATAGATTCCTTCGGGGTTTGGAACCCGGCTGGCCCCCACCATTTAGCCAACAGCTCAGGATTTGTCCAAGACTTCCAAACCAGCTCACGGGGTGCATCAAAAATTCTTGTTAGAGTAAGCTCCTTATCCCCATTTACATCATTCGGGTTCGTCATATTGATCAGCCTTTCCTTCCATATTCTTTTTCATTTCATCTTCCAACACCTTATCTAATGCATCAAAACGTTGAGTCCAAAGCTGTGTAATGTGGTTCGCCCATTCCTCAAGTTCGATTATGGCGTCAGGATTAAGCTGATATATACGCTGTTGAGCTTTTTTTTCCATCCGAACCAGATTCGCTTCTCGAAGAATTTTTAAATGTTGTGAAATCGCAGGTGGACTTATATTAAAACGATCATAAATATCCGTTGCAGTTAACTGCTCTTGACTGGCCAATATCTCTAAGATGTATCGTCGATTAGGCTCGGAAAGAGCATGAAAAATATCCTTAGACACCATGGTAATGTTAAAATCACCTCCTTCTAAAGGAACTTTGGAACCGTTGCATACATAATAAATTATATAATTAATTAAGTCAACACTTAAATAAGCAAACACTTAATAAATATAATAGACCGTATTGTAATTGAATTTCATTTTCTTATTAAAATTAGTGAGAGAGGCCTGGTGCAGAACTATATTCGGTTTCACTAAAACACCAGAAGTCGTATCTGCATCAAACAGTAACATTGTAAGAGTGTGGATGATTATTATGGTTAATCTGGAGAATTTCGTTTCTGTGATAAAAACTGGTAACTTCGTGTGGTCAATGATTCACTCATTTAAAGAAAGACATTTTGGAACCCAATTAACCAGATTATATATCCTCTTTAAAATAAGCGACATAATGAAAACTCCCCTTCAAGTATCCAAATACTCAAAGGGGAGAATATATTACTTATGCGACTTATTCTGCGGGTTTAAGATCTTCAATGGAATCAATGTCCATATAAGCCGGTACAGCTAAACCAGACTAGGAAGAGCTCTCTTGTAATTTTTAAGGGAAGCACGGTAACTTCCTTCTAATTACTACTTCTTAGACACCTAACTGATTTATGTTTGGGATATTATGCTTGGGAAGTCTCTGGTAGGTTTATCTCTTCAGATTTTTGGATGGAGCGTTGCCGAACAGTAAACGGAAGAACAAACCTTTATATTTCAGATCGGCTAGACCAGCAATCACAAGTAAAATTATGACTGGCAGCAATAGTCTATTTTTTCCTGTAAAATTCATTTAATCAAGCTCCTTTACTATATGTTTATTGATTACCAAACGGATTCTGTTCATACGAGCACTAAGGGTATGGCACAATACAGCAAAAGCTTAATTGCATAAAAGTGATTATCTTTGTCGATAATACCTGATAGTTTCTACTAATCTCAAGAGGTGGACTATGTATTTATTATTAGTTTTGGTTATTTGGACACTATTTGCTTATAAATTTATTGATTGGTCACGCGTAAAAGATCAATATCCTACGATTTTATTTTTTATTGCCATAAACATGACGTATAACACGATTTATCACGATCAATTACTGTGGGCTTTTCAGGGGATCACTGCAGAGTGGTTAAACCATACGACGATTAATTTATTTTTCACGTTTTATATTTGTCCGGTGACTCTAATTATTTTTTTCCAGCGAATGCCTGTAGCCAGAAATGCAAAAATTATTTATGTAGCAGTTTGGGTGATTTTTTACACGATTATTGAGGCGTTGTTTGCTTATAAAGATATGTATGTTTACGGAGATGGATGGAATAGCTGGCAAAATATCTGGCTAAACGCTATATTTTTTATATTTTTACTTATCCATTACAGAAAACCTGCTTTGGCACTTATTCTAGCTTTACCTGCAGTAGCGCTTTTCTATTTCATGTTTCCGGTTCCGCTCTATTAAATAAATCATTACAGAGGTGAGGTCCTATATGTTCACACAAAATGTTTTGTCCACACCAGTCTTTTTGCTGCTACTATTTTTGACTTATTTATCCATGGCGTTCTATTTATTTAAAATTGAAGGAAGAAAGCCTAAAAAATAATAATGAAAACAGTTTAAAAGGGTCAGCCCTTCACAACGCTGGTATTCTACCACAGTGGGGGGTGACCCTTTAAACTGAATGTACCACGTTTGTCATCTGCACTTAACAATGGGGTAAACACCTAATTCCTCCTTCTTTTTAGCGAGAAATCAGGCTTTTGATTTTCAACAATCGCGACAGATCATGGCATAGTCCGTTAGATTATCCAAAGTCACCATGTACAACACAGCTCACATCAATCAACCTTGGTAATTTGATCATAAACGCCTTCAGTTCGTTCGTCATTATCAACGCTTTCCATCACCTGATCGTGGTGAGATTTATCAATTATTAATATCTCAGTAAAATTAAAAAGAAGCCCACGGGACTTCTTTTAAATTTGTTTATCTAGTTGATTTTCTTATTATCTTTACTATATATGTTCACTTCATAAGGAAATTCGTTTGTTATCTGATCAAAACTATCAGAATTTAGGATTTTGTTCACATTTTCTTCGATGCCTTTAGCAAGTTCATTTGCGGAGTAATCTGAACCTTTCAATGATGTGGTAATCTTCAACAACATCCTATTCTCTTTCATTGCTGATTTGACTTCTGTAACATGGTAACCCTTTTTCCCCATTAATTCCTGAGTAACAACCGGCATAAGATCAAGTTTCCATTTTTCCTGTATCACCTTTTTGGTCGGTTGGTGAGAAACATTCACGGTATAACCTTTTATATTTGATGCTTGTAACTCATCATTTACCGTGCTTTTTACAATATCTTTCATCTTATTATAGTATTCTTCAGACCCTTCTATTGGGATTTCAATGGTCTTTGAAGAATAATTTCTCATTAAAGAAAATTCATGCTTGTAATCAATTTTGTTCATGGCTTCCATAACTTTTAAAGGTATCACTAACTGTTCCTGCTTTTCCTCCTCGCTTACAGGCTTAGGTTTGTCACCCTCTTCAGGCGCAACATCCCACGTTTCCATAACCTTTACACTATATGTATCGTAGTGTTTGGTTTCTAAGACTTTTTCAGCAATATTCTTCACTTCATCTTGCACTTCGGCAATATACGCTTCTGAACCGCCAACTCGAATTTCGACAGCTCTTTCAGGTTGATATCTGTAACTAACATCTTTGACATTATATCCCTGTTCATTCAATGCACTTAAAATATCTTGGCCAGGTTCACCAAGCTCAAAGACCGATCCAAGAAGCGGGATTTTTGACAATGTATCTGCCCAAGCTGGTGAAGCAACTGCAGATCCAAATAACAAACCAACAAATAAGGTGGCTGCGCTGGTAAAATAGATGATTTTCTTTCCTAAACTCCTTTTTGGTTTTTCGTCCTTCATTGCGGTTTTAATTGTCATATCCAGCCGTTCTTCAGGTACTTTAATGCTGTCGACTTCTTTTTTAAACTCTGAATTATTCATAAAAGCAGTCCTCCCTTAAATTACTTCTTAATTGGTTTGTTGCCCGATGTAAATTTGTTTTCACCGTTCCCTCGGGACAATTCAAAACTTCCGCAATCTGCTTAATCGTAAAATCTTTGTAGTACCTCAATATAATCACTGTTTTGTACGTTTCATCCAGGCAATCAATTGCATCCACTAAATCGATGTGATTCTCAATTGATGTATGTTCTGAAGACTCCTGAAACTTTTCCATTTCTTTTTCATCAAACGGAACAACATTTCTATTTTTTTTAATAAAATTCAAAGCGTTGTTAATCAGAATTCGGGTCAACCAGGTAGAAAAGTATTCGGTATTTTTTAATTTGTCTTTTGACCGGTATGCCTTATATATTGTTTCCTGTACAATATCTAGTGCGTCGTTTTCATTTTTTACGTACAAGTATGCCATCCGGTAAAGTTTGTTCTTTTCTTGATGAATAAGGTCCTGAAAAGCATAGTTATTTTCTTTCATCGGTTTTTTTGAATGATCCATCCAAATCCTCCCTTCTTCCTCTTAGACAATCGATCTATGTAAAACGTTTCAAGAAAAAACGGTCGTTATGATAAATGCCTATCACCATGCAAATCACAAATAACGCAAATAATTATCAGAATTTTACTTGAACTTTTTTCATACTCGTGTATACTATATCAAAAAGATACATATCATAATGATAGGTGGTTTACATGACAAAACATAATCATACAACATACGCCATATTGGGGCTGCTTACAATTGGATGCCATTCAGGCTACGCCATTAAGCAAATGATTGACCAGAGTCTAAATCATTTTTGGAAGGTCAGCTATGGGCAGATTTATCCAACGTTGAAGAAGCTTGTTGCGGATGGATTGGCGACCGTTCAGGAATCCTCACAGGAAGGCACACCAGACAAGAAGGAATATTTTATTACCGCAAAAGGAAAGACAGCGTTACTGGAGTGGCTGCAAAGCCCTGTAGGTGATATTCCGGTTGAAAAAAATGACGTATTGCTCAAAGTTTTTTTCAGCCGTCACCAGCCTCATGACAAAACCATTGCCCATCTTAAAAAATACAGACAAAAACTGCAGGAGCGCTACCAGACGTACGAGGCGATTGAAGAAATGATCACATCAAATTTACACAACGAGGATGATGCACCATATTGGCTGTTTACCCTGAATTATGGAAAACGGATGACAGCTGCTGCGATTGACTGGTGCAGCGATACCGTCCGTGAAATAAACGATTGGGAGGAATAACCATGGGAAAAACCATATATAATGGTCGGTATACGACGGAAAATGACCAGAGTCTAGTTGTGTTTCTAATTGGCATGCGGATTAACAAGCGACTTGCCGTCCGGAAATGGCTCCCGGTGTTCACCGCGATGCCGGGGATGATCAGGGAACTGTATGAAAACCAGGAGGAGCTTGGATTTCTGTCGATGGAAAATTATTTCGGACTCCGCACAACGGTTATGATCACATACTGGCGGTCAGAGGAGGATCTGCTTGCCTACTCAAAGGGGCAGAAGCATTTGACAGCGTGGAAGAATTTTAACCGGAAAATCGGCGATACCGATGCGGTTGGGATTTATCATGAAACATATGTCGTGCCAGAGGGAAGGTATGAGGCGATTTATGGGAACATGCCCGTTTATGGGCTGGCTAAGGCCGCTGGGCACATACCGGTTACTCGTGAAATTAGAACTGCGAAAAAACGGCTGAAAACTGAAACGGATTAATCACGCCTATTATATGCGATACCGTTTTACAAGCATGAGAACCGTCCCCAAAATCGAAGGAAGAAAGCCTAAACAATAATGATGAAAACAGTTTAAACAAGCCAAAATAAACAAGTTTCTTATACTAAACTTGATATTTTGGCTTGTTCCTTTTATATCTTCCACCATTCTAACGGTTCCCTGTACGGCACATTTAAGTCCAACGCCTATTAACTCGCTTGTACGATGGCGTCAATGATTCCGTAATCTTTCGCTTCTTTTGCACTTAAGAAATAATCACGGTCTGTATCGACTGCAACCTTTTCAACCGGTTGGCCAGTTCGTTCTGCTATTAATTGATTCAATTGTTTACGCAGCTTTATAATCCTTTTAGCTGATATATCAATATCCGTTGCTTGACCTCGTGCACCACCAAGTGGCTGATGAAGCATAATTTCACTATTTGGGAGTGCATATCGTTTACCCTTTGTTCCTGCGAGTAAAAGCATTGCAGCGAATGAGGCCGACATTCCTGTACAAATCGTGCTAATATCTGGTTTAATATATTGCATCGTATCATAAATTGCAAACCCTGCAGAGGTTGAACCACCTGGGCTATTGATGTAGAGAGAAATATCCTTATCAGCATCATTAGCCGCTAAGAATAGTAGTTGCGCTACAACACTGTTAGCCATGTGGTCATTAATTTCATCACTTACCATGATAATTCGGTCTTTCAACAACCTGGAATATATATCATACGATCGTTCACCGTGACTTGATTGTTCAATAACATATGGGATTGCAGTCATCCTTTTTCCTCCTTTGTATACAGCCTAAGCTGCCATCGAGAAGGAGCCAGAAGGAGGAGAGAATTGATAAAGTTTCAGCTTCGGTTGCGTTTCCATTGGGAATAAAATTGGTATAAGCCTGATCACACCAGTAGGATCATTCAACCGGACCGCCTGGGTTATTGCCGGGGTTAGTAGTTCTACATTCTCCTCGGACCAATAATCCCTGACAGAATGAATTTCTTCATCTACTAACAGCCTTGTAAGCCTTTTTCTGGCTCGGTTTAAAACTGCTTTGACAGCTGTTTCAGTCATATCGAACATCTCGGCGATCTCCATAATTTGATACCGAAACACATCTTTTAACGCAACTATAACCGATTGCTTTGGTGTGAGTTTAGAGATCAACTCTTCCACCAAGTCCATCATGTCATCCTTATACGCATTTGTTTCATCAGTTTCTTCAAACGTAAATCCGATTATTTCTCGATTACGTTTTTGGAGTAAATCCATCCACAAATTAAATGCCATCTTTTTTAACAATGCAGCGTTCAAATCTTTATGTTGTCCATAGTGGTTTATCGCTTTGAATAACGTTTCCTGGACAAGATCCTCAGCATCCCATTTGTTTTTGGTCAAATAATGGCAATAAGGAATAAGTTTCGAATAAAGATCTTTCAGGTCAGAAGAATTAACTTTTTCAGTTTGTACTTTTATGCCAGGCCTGGCGTACATTTTACTCACTCCTTTAGCTCCTCTCTTTACTTATTTAACGATTAAAGAAGGAAAAAAGATACGGGAGTTATATTTATTTTTATTTCATCTAACATTTATACCTCATACATAAGGGAAAAATGATTATATGTAGATCTCTATCATACTATTAGAACATCCCATTGTTGTTAGGAGAACTCTCTGGTATGGGTTGACCTAAATCCCATAATTCAACCATATGACCATCATGAAAACGGAAGATATGAACAACAGCTGCTCCAAGATCTTCAGGATTCTGTTTCACATGGGAGTGAACCATAACCATATCTCCCTCTTCAATAGCATGTTTGATTTCAAATATCTTGTTAGGGTTTTCAGTTGCATCCTCTTTCATTGCTTGTTTGAGTGATTCTACATCGCCTTGGAAAAAGGCATTATGATGGCTGAATTCCGGACTGACGTATCTTTGGTATGCTTCGTCTACATTCCCCGATGCTACAAGCTTTAGAAATGATACCGCCTGCTCTTTAAAAGAACTCTGCTTTTCCGTATTCATAACAATCATCCTTTCATTTTGGGAGCTCAACTAACATAACCCATATTGTTCGAGATAACCTTTTATTATGGTTCTTCCACTAATCCTTCATGACTGTCTGATAACAAAAATCGTTAATTTTTCAATATTTTTGCATATGCATTAACAACGATATCAACATCATCCAGATCATAAATATAATAATTTACTAAATATCCGTACGTGAGTGAAACAAGCTGCCATAACGCTTTCTTCTCATCGATATGTTCATCAATAAATCCTTGTTTCTTCAAAGCTTGCAGGAATAGTATTAAATCGTCTTCAAAGTTCTCATGAAGCTGCTTCATACGCTTTTTCACACCTGGTATGTCCTTGGCATTTTGATAAAAGTCAATAACCAGTAGAAGCCACCCGGTAAGTGGTTTCTCGTAAACGTTTTGCCACAACGAAAAAATAGACTCCTTTAACAACGATTCTAAGGATGTCTCTTGGGCATTATAGTGATAAGGGATTTCAGCCCAACTGCCTCGCCTTTTATCATGATCTTCCAATACATGAAGGAAAAACTCTTCTTTACTATTAAAATGAAAATAAAAGGCACCTCGCGTATAACCAGCCGCTCGAACAATATCACTAAGATTCGTCTTGGCAAAACCTTTATCCATCATCGGCACAATACCAAACTTGATCAGATTCTCATAGGTTTCTTCCCGACGAATTTGAAATTTAGTTTTTGTATTACTCATGCTTGATAGCCCCTTTCACTGACTCCCCCACTAAATAACATTAGACTTATTATACAATACTTAATATGGAAACGACACTGATTGTCGTTTATCTTCTAGTAGTAAATATGAAAAAAATCATTCATAGACGGTAAAAGAATGTCCTCAAATGGGGCTTCATAGATAGTTGACAAAATATTTGTAATCAACTAATATTAAATACATACATAATTGTATTTAATTTTACAGCTAAGGAAAAAGATGTCCCAAACCTTACATTAATAGATACGAAGATGGGACATTTCAACAGCAAGAAATGAATGACGTAAATCGCATCCACTTGGACATATCCCTCATATAGCCTATGGGACCATAGGGCGATATGGAAAGATATATAAAGACATGATACTAAAATCCGATGCAGTAAAGGCAAACCTTTTGAAAGGAAGGGACGCAAAGCTAGTGGTCTAAGGGTTACCTAGGATAGCACAGCTGCCTCATCTTGGTTGAGAGGGGAGGAATAATGGTTATTATGACTCACTACAAAAAAGGGGCTGAACAACAACTGGATCGTGATTGGGTAATACTTATCAAACAAGCGAAAGAATTAGGTATTACCGAGGAAGAAATCAGAGATTTTCTGCAGCATCAACGTACAAATATATTAGTTCCTAACCCGCATCTAAAAACGGCTCACCGTGGATAAATAATATCCACGGCCTTTTTTATGTTTACAGACAATCACGTGATTACAACTGTTTCATTTCTATATAGATTTCCATACAATAATTTTCTAAGAAGAAGCAAGGGGGACGGCGCCGCTTCCACGCCTCAAAAAGACCCGAGCTTCTTCTACATGAAATAATCATGCACCACACCAGATGACATTACATTCTTACATCCAAGGCCATTTTCAAATATTCAATGAACAGGCTAGACTGCTGTTCCAGCTGTACGTCCTTTTCCGCTAGGATTGCGTCGTCGAGGGCGAGACCATCGATGAACGTAATGATTGATCGCGAAAGCAGTTCACTGTCGAAACGATCACTAAATTCTCCAGATTCCTGCCCAGCTTTAATAACATCCGCATAAACACGAACACCTAAGTTATATCGCTTCCTGCCATATTCTCGTCTTCGCTCATCATTTCTTCCAGTAATGAAGAATTCCAGTTTACTTGGCGCGAGTGGATCCATTTCGGCATCAGGCTTGCCGTCTTCCCCAAACAGCAGCTGCATGAGAAGCTTCCAATGCGATTCAGTCTTTCTCAACAATTCCGCTGTGTTCTCGGCTTCATTACTGAGTCCCTCTTCAACGATTGCCTCGAATAAGTCTTCCTTATTGGAAAAATACTGATAGAGTCCGCCCCGGCTGACACCAGCTGCATCCATGACGTGCTTCATCGTTGTGTGTTCATAACCATGTTCGATAAAAACATCCCTTGCGGCGCTCATAATATTAGCCCGTCGTTGCTGGAGATGCTCCTCGCTCACTCGTGGAGCCATGTGAATCCCCCCGTTCTACTTTCCTTCTTGTAAAATACCCGATCAACGACACTAGAACCAGCAAGCCTGCCGTAATGGTGAAAGTTGGAATAACCCCAATAACGGTTGACAGCCATCCACCGAGCAACGGTCCAATAATCGTTGCCGTTGTCATAACACTGTTGATAACCCCAAAGACTCGACCCGTCATCTGAACAGGTGTGTCGACTTGAACAGTTGCCTGGAATGGTACAAAAATCATACTGGCTGAAAACCCTCCGGCAAATCCGAGAACTGGTGCCCAGATTACGGAGTAGCTAAGATCGTAATTTGTTAGTACACCCATCATACCAAAGCTCAATCCAATTCCACAAGCACCCACCAGCATAAGCGGGTATGCCTTGTAATCGGTTTTTTTAGCAAGCCGGTAGCCAGCAAAGAACATACCTAAACCGGATCCTGTAACCAGATAACCGAATAAATCAGGCGAGGCATTCGTTAACTCCCGAATTAAAACAATCAACTGCGAGTCTGCCAATTGAAGAATTAAAAGACTAACCCCCATAATCAGTAAGCCTATTACCATAAAGCGGCTTGATTTGATAAAAGAAAGTCCCTCGACGAACTCCTCTTTGAATGATCCTTGTTCCTTTTCATCTTCCTCTACGGTCTCTACTTTGATTGCATTAGGTATAAAAAGTAACAATAAAGCTGAGACAAAGAACGTTGCTGAGTCGATAATAAATACCTGCTGCGCACCTAATGCCAAAACGAGAACCCCACTAAGGAGTGGCCCAATAATTTTTGTCGATGAATCAATCATTGACGTAATGGACATAGCAGCCTTCATATCACCTTCCCCAACAACCTCCTTCAACTTGCCATTTTTAGCTGGAATGAACACAGCCGAAAGCGTTCCAATTGCAAACAGCGTGGCATACACCATCCAGAGTGAACTTGCGATCGTGAGGATAAGAATCAACCCAGCCCGGGTGACATCAGAAATAATCATAATTGTTTTGCGACTGAAGCGATCGGCAACAATTCCCGCTACCGGTCCAAGTAAGGCCATTGGAACAGCCAAACATAGAATAACCAACGAAACTTCCATAGGTGACGCATTCCACTTCAGCCCAACAAGCGTGAATATCGCCACTATACTCAACCAGTCACCAATACTCGAAATTGCCTGCGCACTCATTAACGTCATATATCCCTTATTCTTCAACAAACTTTTCATACCGATCTCCCTCTTCCTTAAAACGACACTATCGTCGTTATTGGTTAATACTTATTATATCGACACGAGTGTCATTTTGCAACTGTTTTTTGCCTATTTTGAGAAAAGTTTTGAGAACCTGCTTGAACACGTAAAAAGCCTCCTGCTTGTTAGGCAGAAGGCTTGGTGATTTCATTGTTGTTTATGAAGATAGTGTGATTTCATTTACTTATGGTACGGGTTAGCGTGGTCATTAGAATTGCCAAAACATATGCCGGATTGGCTACTGAAGCACCTTTTTGACGTATTAAAGATGTATTTAAAGAAGAAACTTCACCTATCTTTAAAGCTTTCTCAAATTCGTCCCTAGGTATTCTCCTTACTTTACCAGTACTTTCAAAATGCTTTATTTATATTCGGATACTAATAAATTAAATTTAAAAGAACGCTTATCAATACAGAATACAGCCAAAGAAGTAACGAGTCTATCTTGTACATTGAAGTCATTCATTAAAAAAATATGTACTTACTTACTGGTTCGTTTATTAATATTTAATTTTTTTGTCTTTTCATTTACATATGCATATATTATTTCTTTTAGGAACAGGTTTTGTTTATCCAGGTGTTCTAAAAGCCATTTTTCTGATTTTCCGATTAATTTTAGGTTTCTATATTGTATTTTCCCGTCAATTATAACTGATATAGGTAATCCCTCGTCGTCAATCGATATTTCAAAATGTTGTACAGTAACGGGTGTATTCTCAGATTTGGGAATTACACTTATTTCTCCTATTGGTTCCAATAGGGCGTAATCAATATCAGAAACTTTAGGATATCCTTTACTTCTCAATATTGAAAGTAGTTGTGCTATCGATAATCTGGATTTTTCAATATTATCTTCAATTATCTTACCATTTTTGATAAGAATAGTCGGTTCGCCTAAAAAGAAACGGTTTCCCCATTGCCAAAGGGTTAACTTAGCGAACAAAATATGTAATGTAACAAGAATTGCTAAAGTCAAAATAGTAGGAAAGAACTTAGTGCTGATTAAAGGTTCCGATGCTACGGTACCAACGATTATTATCGCTACTAAATCATAAGGTGTCATTTGGATAATTGTTGATTTCCCCATTAATCTCATAATCGCAATTGTAATAAGATACAGTATTAATACCTTTATGAACAACGCCAAACAGACACCCCATTTCTCATTTCTCTTTTATATCATCTTTCCCGATTTACTATAAACTATCCCGTAATGACCCTTACGATAAGACACTGCTTCCATGCTTGGTATCAAAATTTACCCATGAAAGACTTCTATTCGATAGAATCCTGTACGAAAATTTCTTCTAATTCGGTTGCACGGACTATTATCTTGTCTTCCGGTTTTGTTGATTCCATAAACTAAATGGTTGTCGATAGTCCCATTGAGGTTTTTCCAAATGCATTACAGGCTACTGAATATGTTTCGTCTGCTAATGCATAAATAATTGTTCCGTGAACTGTTCCGTCTGCATTAACCAAATGGTCATGCACTTCTATAAATGCTTCTGCAAAACCAGCCTCGAATTTCGTTAACTGAATGCCGAGTGGTAAAGAATATGGATCACATTAAATATGGAAACTATAATCAAAAAATCAATTGCACCAAAATCATGTACATAGAGCAATATTTATAAGAGCATAAATTTCTACTCCACCTCACTATCCAACATCCAAACCCTCTTAATAGGAATCTCCTTCTTAATTTCATCGCTAAGCTTTTCATAATTCTCAAAAATCTGTTGAATAATCGTTTTCGAATCCCAAAGGCGAACCTTAAAGAATTGCTTAGGGATTTCTTTCGTAACGGATGATTTAAAACCACTCCATGAAACTAATAGGCCAAAGTCTGCGCTATAATTGCTCATTGTACCTATTAATTGGTCTAATGTAGGTCTATCAAGAGGCGAGTCTGCCGTCTTTACTTGAACACAAATTCTTGGATCTCCAAAACCTAATGTGTTGGCAGCCGCTAATATATCAACGCCCTGATCCGCACCTTCTGGACTTCTATATGTTGTAAATCCTTTAGCTTTCAGGACCTCTTCAACCAAATTTTCCATCTTATGACCTTTAAAACGTTGAATAATTCTTTCTGAGATTTGGTCATAAATATATTCTTCTAAATCAATCGAAACAGTTTCTTCATTTTCCTCAACTAGTTCACTCACATTTTTATTTTTTGGTACATGCCAATTATTGTTACGCATTTCTTTTATACGTTCTTCTGCATGATTTCTATGTATTTTACAAACGGTCATAAAAGCACCTAGTGAATATAATATATCCTGGTCAAATCGATCTCTAGGTATATCTTTCGCAATCCACTTCACATTGCGATAATGATAATAAGGACTTCCGAGTGATTCATCATAGACGTAATCACCATCAACCTCACCAACATGTATCGTCCGATTAAATTTAGAAGGCAAGACTACTAAATCTCCTTGCTCCATTGCATGTGCAATTGGCCAAATTTGAGAAGCCCAGTTGATTGCTGTTTTTTCTTTATCTAAATCATAATGTTTAACCAAGCTCTTATATAGAGTTTCCTTTGATTCAATTCCTCTTAGGTCTATGTTAAGTTCATCCCATGTTAATTAGATCCTTTCATCTTCTAAAAACTTGTTTTCAAATTCCCCTTGTTTTCCTGCTCGAAATAACCAAACTGTCATAGAAATCTCCAATCCTTTCTAATTTCTTATAGAGATGATAAAAAAAGTGAAACGGTCAAACTAGTAAAGGGACGGTTTCTGGAATTAGTTAGTATTAGTAGTCCCTTTGCTAGTTTTCTACCCAAATAGATCGCTTTATTTAGTACAATTAATTCCTGCAACCATTTTTATCACAGGTTATTTTAGAATTAGAACTCACCCAGTGGTTAGATTTTTGCTGGTGTTGAATCCGCATAGTTCTATGCTCTTCTCTCTCCATTCATTATTCTCTCTAAAATGATTTAGAGTAACTACTCCCAGCACCAATCATTTGACTGTAAAGAGCGTTTGCTTTGGAAGTACCCGCTCCGTATACAGAATTAGCGGCAGCACGAACAGCTCTTTTTATCTTATTCAGTTCTTTTTGAGCCGCATTGTATTCTTTCGTTCCTTCTTCTTCTCCGAACATGCTTATCAAATCTGATTTCGAAAGGTTGAGTGCTTTGTAAGGTCCTGAATTGTAATATACAGAAGATACATGGTTGCTGCCAACCTTTACTATAACCGATGTTGGGTAAGAACGAATTCCCAGACTGTACTGACTTCCAGACTTACTCATCCCTGAACTACCCAATATACTATGTGCTTGAGAAGCTAAAATATAGGTTGGTGCAGATGCTTTTGTACCGACTTTCACAATTTTGTTAACTGGTTGTTTTGTTACCTCGGAACTGATTTGCTCTTTGGATACCTGACTACCGTCTTTGTACGTTACCTTATAGGTGATCTTCCGTGTTCCATTTTGTCCGTTTTGAGTTACTTTCGTCTTTCCTTTTTCTAGTGAACTGTCATTTTGCTTCACTGTTTTATAGGCAATCGATTGAGTATTACTTGTCGTTTTTGTTGTAATTACAGGCTCATCTTCCTGATCATCTGAACTGGATGTGTTGCTGGATGTATTATTGGCTGTGCTACTAGATGTGTTACTGGATGAAGACTTTTCTATTTTGGTAGTATTGGAGTGAGAAGAGATTTTAGAGTTAGAATCTTCTTCTTTGTCTTTGTTTTCTTGTTCCCCAGCATCATCTTTCTCATCCTTGTTATGTATTTCCTTATCCTTTTCTTCCTTGTCAGTTTCCTCTCCTTTTTCAACATTTTCAGGATCTTTATATTCTTCTAATTGATTGTTTTCTTCGTTTTTTTCCTCTGAATCAGATAAAACTTCCTTTGATTGACTATTATCCGATCCAATTAGCGTTACAATAACTGCAATTGCAACCATAGTAACAACACTTGTAAAAACAACCATTAGTTTCTTGTTTTGCATAAAACTAGCCATTCTTTCTTCCTTCTCTCTAGGTATAATTGATTAGTCCAAAAAAGACTGCTTATTATCATAATAATACTGTTGGAAAATTTTTCAATACTTTTATAAGATATTGGATACTTGATTGTTAGTTTTTGAAAGAATAAAAAATTAGAACCCACACCAGTATAAGACAAGTTAGTGATTGCTTAAGTTAACTCTAAAAGCTGGGGACAACAAGTAAAGAAAAAATTGCTAACCCCACAATTTCATCAAAAAATCCAATTGGAAAAAAGGGTCATCCCCCCATAACGCTAACACTTTAGCACAGTGGGGGCTGACCCTTTTAAATTCGTTACTGGTATTTTTAAACTTTACGGAATAACTACAAAATCCATCACTTCTGAAACACAGAGGCGGTTCGACCGCTTCCATTAGGTAATATGAAGCAAAAGCTCCTTCCCCATGCTTCTTAACCTCAATATACCGGTGTTAATGGTTTTTCGTCCTTTAATACACGCAGGATGTTCTTTGCTGTAAGAATTGCCATCTCATTCCTTGTTTCAATTGTTGCATTACCAATATGCGGAGTCATTACAACGTTCTTGAGTGTCTTTAAGCTTGCCGTGATTTCTGGTTCAAATTCAAACACATCCAGTGCTGCACCAGCAATCTCTTTCTTTTCCAACGCTTCAGCAAGGTCTGCTTCCTTCACTACAGGTCCTCTTGACAAGTTAAGAAAAAAAGTGTCTTTTTTCATGCGGACAAAAGTATCTTGATTAAACATGTGATGTGTATCTTCATTATAGGAAGTGTGCACAGTTATTACATCACAAGTTTGTATCAGTTCATCAAATGCAAGATATGTTGCATTCATCTCTTTTTCTAATTCAGCATCTTTTTGTGTTCTGCTTGTATAATAGATATTCATGCCAAAAGCTTTAGCTCGCTTTGCTACTGCCTGACCAATATTTCCAAACCCTACAATTCCCAAATTCTTATCGGTTAGCTCTCTTCCCAAAAAGAAAAGTGGTGCCCATCCGTTGAAACCCTCTGTCCGGCAAAGCTGATCTCCTTCAGGAATACGTCTTGTAACAGCTGTCATTAAACCCAGTGTTAACTCTGCCGTTGCCTCAGTAGAAACTCCAGGTGTATTAGTTACTTGAATGTTTTTTTCCTTGGCAGCTTCTACATCAATATTATCATAGCCGGCTCCAAAGTTTGCAATGATTTTTAAATTGGGAGCAGCATTTATCACTTCTCTTGACACCTTCGTTGAAAGAGGACAAAGCAAGGCGTCTGCTTCACGGAGACCCTCTAGTAATTCTTCCTCCTTAATCAGTCTGTCTCCTTTAAATATATCCAATTGATGGTCGGCGAGGAATTCATAACCGACACTCGGAATTTCTCCGGAAATAAATATGTTTGCCATTTTTAATCAAGTCCTTTCGATTATTCATCTGTACTACATTCAATAATTAATTAAATTAACGCGCCTTTAGTTGAAAACAGTTCTAATTGAAATTTATTTAAATTAGTTCAACAAGTATAACATTTGTAATTTAAAATACGCATGGCTTATAACTTTGATCAACCAGAAAGTGTCATGGTAATCATATGTTATTTACTGGTACATTTCTTTTCATTCATTGGCAAATTGTATGTCAACGTTGTCCAACTTTGAATAACAGCTTAATTCTCCTCTTTAAGTAAAGTCTTTATATTATATTAAATTTTTTTAATATAACCCCAAAATACCACATATATGTTGTGTACCTTTCACCCTTCTACAAGGATAATAATTCTTGAGAATGGTGATCGTTATGGACAAGGAATAAATTTTAATAGATTTCGGCAAAGAAGTTCGGCAATATAGGGAAAAAAAGAACTATACGCAGCTGGAATTGGCTGAAAAAGTAAACATTAGCAATAATCATATGGGACGTATCGAAAGAGGGGAATTTGATACTGTCATACTTCATTTTAGCTTAAATTTTAGATATCCCGGATAGTCTCCTGACTGAGATGAAAAAGAAAGAAATAATGATCCAAGTTTTCGAAATTTTCTTCCCACATATTACAGTATTCATCGAGCCATAAGTCAAAAGCTTCAAACAAAACCTATACAAGTCTAATTATAGGAAACTAAAACCTTCCCTCGAGAAGCTTGACCCTTCCGTGACGTAACGGTGTATACTAAAGTCATCGGTAAAAGAATTCGTGCGAAATGAGGGGATGATTATTGCAGAAAAATACTGGAACATTGGCGAGCTTGCTAGCTTATCGAGAATGTGTAACGAAAGGATAAATAAATATGTCAAAAGTATATCTAGGCATGACTTTATCAATCGATGGATTCGTCAACGATAGAAAAGGCAAATTTGATAAACTCTTTGCCAGCTTCGAACCAAATGAAGAATTAGCGGCGATGTTGAAAAATACCGGAGCTGTGGTTATGGGACGTAATACCTTTGAGGAGGCTGACGATACTGATTCGTATGCTGATTCATACGAATTCCAGGTACCTTTGTTTGTGTTGACAGAAAAACCGCCAGCTAAGCATCCCAGGGAAAACGACGAATTGACTATTACCTTTGTGACCGATGGGATTGAAAGTGCAATAAAACAAGCTAAGATCGCTGCTAAGGGTAAGGACGTTGCGGTGATGGGTACAAATGTCGGCCGGCAATTACTTAAAGCTAACTTGGCAGATGAACTTCAAATAACGATCGCACCTATTTTACTCGGCAAGGGACTGCGACTATTCGAGCATTTGGAAGATCTTGAAATTCATTTAGAAAAACAGCGAACGATTGAGACCAAACAACAAGTAGAAATTTGGTATAAAGTAATCCGGTAAAGCAAGGTGCGACTCCTTATGGGCCACCAGCTTTATAACTGTTAAAGCTTAATTGTTTGATTATACCATTGATATCTGGGATGCACTTTTCTCCTATCTTAGACCCGGTTAACTCGTCCTACTCATAGGAAATAATTTAGAAATTTATTTTTTCTTAACCTTGATCCTTACGTGACGTAACGGTTTATAATAAAGTCACCGGTAAAAAAATCGCGCGAAATGAGGGGATGATTATTGCAGGAAGAACATATTGGAAAATAGGCGAACTTGCTAAGTTAACAGGCTTAACCATTCGAACCTTAAGATATTATGATCAAATTGGTTTATATTCTCCATCTGAATATTCGGATGCAGGATACAGGTTGTATAATAAATCTGATATATCCCGCCTACAACAAATTTTAGCATTAAAAGATCTTGGTTTATCCCTTGATGAAATTAAATCTATTCTTTCGGAGGAAGATTACAATCCAGCCGAAATCGTATCCCTTCAAATAGATCGACTAAAAGAAAAAATAAGAATTCAACAGAAGCTGTTAAAAGAATTACAAAATGTATCAAACCTGATGAAAATGGAAGAACCCTTGACTGTGGAGGATTTCACAAAATTATTAGACATGATGAAACAGAGTCATGAAAAATATTTTAACGAACAACAAAAAAGCATGGAGCACCACCTCGACAAGCTTGGTGACTTTTTCGAGAACCAGCCTTAATGTTATTCCAAAGGAGGAATGAATGATGAGCAAACGATTTGCAACCCATGACACGTTTGTTATTGAGAGGATCTATGATGTTTCACCGGATAAAGTATTCGCTGCCTGGTCAGCTCCCGAAACGAAAGCCCAATGGTTTCCAAAAGCTGATGAGTTCGACTTTCGAGTTGGCGGGAAAGAGAGCAATAGAGGGGGTCCACAAGACGGCCCCATCTTCACTTTTGAAGCTCTCTATCAGGAAATCGTTCCTGATGAACGTATCGTCTATTCCTATACCATGGACCTCGGTGAAACACGAATATCTGTATCAGTGACGACGGTAGAGTTCCACCATACGGAAACCGGGACTCAACTCGTCTATACCGAGCAAGGAGCCTTTCTCGACGGCCACGATACTTCCTCCCAGCGCGAACACGGAACGAAAATTATCTTGGACAAGCTGGGGAAAGTACTACGGAATGAACGTGAAACTAATTAACATACAAAGGAGGAGGATTTTCCAATGGCTTTTAACGATGCGACAAATAATAACACATCTGAGAAAATTCCAGACCGCGAGATCGTCAACACACGCATCTTCCATGCCTCTCGAGAACAAATTTTTAAAGCATTCAGCAATCCGGATAAACTGAAAAAATGGTGGGGACCGAAAGGGTTTACGAACACTTTCTTCAAATTCGATATGAACCCTGGTGGCCATTGGCACTACGTCATGCATGGACCCGATGGCATCGACTATGAAAATAAGAGTGTCTTTTTAGAGGTCGTTGAATCTGAAAAAATCGCCCTTCGTCATCTGGAACCGGATCACGAGTTTCTACTGACAATTACCTTATCCGAACTGGATGGGCAAACCAAGCTCACCTGGCATATGCTCTTCGATACGCCGGATGAATGCAATAAAGTAAAGAGTTTTGTCATCAAGGCGAACGAACAGAACTTGGACCGCCTTGATGACCAGCTAAAATTATCTTACTGAAGCGAATAAATTTAAATGAAATAAAGGAGAAATGTAAAAATACTTTTGATCTTAATATTCTGGCAAAAAAACATTATGACCTATAATCATTTAAAAACCCAGGATTCGTTAGTGTAATGAATTCTGGGTTTTTAAAATATAAAATGGATTGCATTACTTTTCACGGTAAAATGAGGATAACTCCAATAAAGATTAAATAAAAAGTAGGGTTCTCGCAATATTAAAGAACATTATTCCTATAGGGAGATAATCTATGCAAAAATTGAAAGCAGAAATTGTTATAACGATTCCAGCTGATACGGTGCTAGTAACAAAAGTGGAATATGATGAACTGAAACAAAAAGAATTGTCAGGTGTGTATTGGAATATGAAGGAATTAGAGGAACGTATTAATAAAAATTCTGAATGGATAAAAGAGAATATACTCTATCCAACACGATTTAAAAAAACTCTTGATAGTGACAATGGCGGTTTTGTCTTTTATCCCAAAAGTAAAGGGCAAACATGGTCATTCCAAGCTACTAAGATTCTCAACACCTAGTTTGCAGAAATAATAGGGGATATCCCCCCATGTCTCACCCCAACTGAACTATATATTCTTTTCACTTTATTATCTTCTTCTTAACACGAATCAAAGTACTTTTAGAAATCCCTGTCATGATTTCAACTTGCTTATATGAATTAGTTTCTAACAAGCTTAAAGCATGTTCTAATTGCTTTTTACTGTATTTATTGGGACGTCCTTCCCTGAAGTCATCACGTTGCCTAGCAATCGTTTTTCCCTCTTGTGTACGTTCTTACTATCATTTCCCTTTCAAACTCTGCAAAGGCACTCAAAACGTTAAATATAAGCCTTCCTGTAGGTGTATTCACCGCAGTTGCAACACAATATGAGCAAACTTCATCGACAACCGCTTCTGTAACAGACCACTCCGGAAACAAACTTAAAGAAGCCCCAATTGATATCCAGCCAATGAAAAACAACACGGACCCCAATCCGGCAGACAAAACGGTACATAAACTGAACCGCAATGCGGACCCATTAATTAAACAAAATAGAAAGCAAACTAAAAAAATAGATCAACCAACAACTACATCCGATGCCGTCCGGTTTTACCAGGAAAACTTCGGAGTCGCCAGTTCATATGTTACCACTGATATTTGCCATTGGATCAATTACTTAAGCGAACCACTCGTTATGGAAGCCATGAAAAGGGCATTGAAACAGAACAAGACAACGTGGAGTTATGTCAAAAGCATTCTCAAAGCATGGGCGAGCAAAGGGATAACAACCATTGGACAGGCAGAAGCCGATGAAGCAGCATTCCGTAACAGGCAAAACCAGAAATAAATCAATCTTCCCAGGCTAGTGGCGAAGTCGTGCCGGATTGGTTTAAAGGGCGAAAACGGAAGCAGGCTGAAGATAAAAAGCCGCTTACTCCTGAGTTAAATTCAGAGGAACAGGAGGAGGTGGAACGGTTGTTGCTGGAGTATAGGAATAGGGAGGTTAGGGGGCAAGATCTTCTAGCTTGCCATTTATGATAGAGTTCACCGTACCGGTTTGTAGGGTAAAATAACTTGCTATTTATGTACAATTTAACGAGGCACAATCCTTCAGTTAGGATGTACCTCGTTATTTTTTGGACGATGGCAACAAATTTATTATCCTTAATGTCTATTGCGAATCTGTACCATATTAGATTTATGACCGTTAATAATCATAAATGACACGACGTTTTGCTCAAATTCATCTCTAACTTTGACCACAACATTATTAGCTTTACCTATCCAATTCTCCTTTAATAAATTGTCCTCACTAAAATTCTGTGCTCCAACAACCTTGTACCAAGATTTTGTTGGAGAGTGGTACGAGTAATTCTGACTTTTTAACAAATCCTTAATAGCAATTGTGCCCATTGTACCTTTTTTGTTTGAAACAACTATCCTGTAGCTTGTTCCTTCTTTAACTGGATAATTTAATGTATTAATATCTAAGTAACTCTGAATCTTACTGTTGCTTAAACCACTTAAGAATGGTGAGCTATTTAAAGACTCTGTAATAATAATCAACTTGTTTTTTGCTCTCGTAAGACCTACATAAAATAGTCTTTTTTCTTCATCATAAACTTTTTCAAAAGTGTGACCTAAAATTTTATAAAATACATTCCTCGGGTGTATTAAAGGGAAACTTCTTGGAACTGCGTCCATCAGAATTATTACTTCATCTTCTCTTCCTTTAAACGAATGTACGGTGTCAACTGATTTGATTAAACCTCTTTGCTCTACTGAAAACTCCTTTCTAATAGTATTAATTAATTTCTCTCGAAAGTCACCTTTACCACCATTATGAATGTTGTAAAAAGGTAGACCACTTCTCCTTCTACTTAGCAAAGTAACACGATGCCCCGT
The DNA here is from genome assembly GCF_041949995.1 of Virgibacillus sp. JSM 102003. NCBI lineage: Bacteria > Bacillati > Bacillota > Bacilli > Caryophanales > Bacillaceae > Virgibacillus > Virgibacillus sp. JSM 102003. The sequence continues at coordinate 68,838 of NZ_JBHFQH010000012.1, read as the reverse complement.
ATCCACTTGACTCTTCACAATTCTAATCAACGCAGGAGTGATTTTATCCCCTTTATATTTTGCTTTTTCATGATCAGAAGGATTGAATAAATCAATCTTTGCAACCTTAACAGTACCTTCTTGCTCTTTGTTGTACTCTGAAGGTTTACCTTCGTTCATCATTAACTGGTTGCCTGCTTCAACTATCTTTTTTGCCGAGCGATAGTTTGTGGATATATTCATTTTTCTAGCACCTTTAATATCTTCTTTAAAGTCATTAAAATATTTAAGATCAGATCCAGCAAACCCATTAATTGCTTGCCAGTCATCCCCAACACAAAATAATTTAACTTCATTATTTATTAATCGTATTGAGGAGACTAGTTCATGGAATAACAGCGAGAAATCCTGAAATTCGTCTATAAATAGATATTTAATTTGATTCAAATTTCCTGAACCTTTTTTTCTTGTCCAATTAAACTGACCATGCTTAACAAATTCAATTGCTCGATATAACAACCCATCAAAGTCTTCATCGTGATTAGCCGACAATTGATCGAGGTAATCAGAATATATTTTCCAAATGACTCTTAAGAAATGTAATTCTAAATCAGATAAATCTTGTTTACGTTCTAGTACTAATTCTTTTATATCATTAGGATCTAACTTCAACTTTCTAGACCTTTCAATAAACGTTTTGCAAACCTTACTAAATTCATCAACAGATCTATCTTTTATTCTATACCAAATTTCATCATCAGATAATTTTCTCATACTAGGGAAATATGTCTTTAAAATATTGCTTACCTTATAATAAATTTCCTTTGAAGAAAGAGCATCACCTGGCCACATACTTATAAAATCATAATCTGCCCTTCCATTCCAAAAATGAATTTTTTGCATCGATTCGTTGTCGTAGTCTGGATCTCCGCTCATACCAAAAAATTCAATTACAATGCCTTTTGACCCTTCACATTCTTTTAAAATCGTAAAGTCAGGATTATAATTGAGACCATTCCACCAAAAGTTTTTTTCATAATAGTACGGTATATCATGTTCAAAGAGAAAATCGGCTATTCTTTTTTCCCCCATTGACTTATAATATTTCCCGTCTAATCCTATATAAGGTAATGACCTACGATATTTTAGCATTTCAACTTTACTGAGATTGTATCCCATACTAATCAAACGATCCCAATCTTCACGAAAATATTTCATCATTACTTTTTTAATCTTAGCAGAATAATTGGGGTCATCTAAATTTGAATTAATCACTTTTTGAACTGAAGAGCTTTTCTCTAGTTTTTCGAGTTCATCATAAACCATGTTCTCTTCTGGGTGAACAATACCATATGCCAGTGCATGAAATGTCATCGCTTGAGGAACTTCCTCTTTCAATACTTTTTCCAATCTATTTGTAATTTCCATTGCAGCTTTTTTGTTAAAAGCTAATATTAATATTTCCGATGGATGAACATTGCAGTGTTTGATCAAAAAAATGGCACGATTAATAATTGTTCTTGTTTTACCACTCCCAGCTCTTGCTACTACCTGTACATTATCCCAAACGTTGGCGATAGTTTCTGCTTGTTCATGACCTGGGAGTTCCAATTTGCGTTGATGAAACCAATCTCGTACAAATTGTTTAATAATTGCAGTGAAATCATCTTCTGTAATCCATTCCCTCATGTAGTTATCCCAATAATTTCTTGAGTTATAGTAGTTCTCATTTAGAACTTTATATAGTTCTTCTCTTTTAAGGTCTTTGTGTCTTTCCTGAGCAAGAAGTTTCTCTTTCTTCTCTTTCTCAATGATCCGTTTCTCCATTTTTTCTTTCTCATCTAATTCTTTTTGATGAATTTTTCCCTGATTATATATAAACTCTTTCAATTCACTACTTTCCATTGATTGATAATTTCGATCGAATAATGATTCTTCACATTCATTATTTAGTATTATATAGGCGCTAACACCCGGAAAATTTAATTGGAGACCACAACCAACACACCTATACATAATGCTATATATTGCATTATCTGATTTAAAGTACCTTGAATCACAATTCTGGCATTTTAAACTTATTACCTTGGCCATTATTTCTCATCGACCTTTCGAAAACGCCAAATTCGAACCGCTTTTTCTCCTAATTCTTTGCACCGTTCTACAACTTGTTCGAACTTAAACTCATCATAATCCGCAATTTCCTTTGTAATGTGTATGTTTGACTTCTTATATTCCTCAACTTTTGATTTGAAAGGGTTATTTGAAGCACTAATATTTAGCGATTGTGCTAAAAGAGTTAAATTGCCAATTTTATTGACATGCTCTCTATGCAGTTCAACAGCATTGGCCCCTAAGTAACTCTCCCAATCACCAAATTCATTCTTAGATTTCTTGGTTAGTATTTTTTGAGGGATAATATGTTCTAAATGTAAGTCAACACTTGAGTTTAAAATGTATTCACCCTGATCATTTATTAGATCATATTCAATCTCCTCTAGTACATATTTTGCTCTTGCTTCATTATTTTTAAAGCTATGCATTGATAATTTTTCTTTAAATTCACTATTGCTAGGCAAGTGCTTTAATAGCTTTTCCTCTACTTCTGAAACAGCAAGATTATCTTGTATATTTACTAAACTTGCAAAAATAGCATCCAGCTCACCAGTTCTATACTCACAGACATGTCTTCTCAACATAAAGGTTTCTATTAATTTTAGGATTTGAATTTTACCTTTCTCGTTAATATTTCTTTGAAATAAATCTATTAGAAATATATTGCTCGGAAACGATTTAATCATGGATAAATTTCTTAGATGTCTATTAAATACTTTATTTTCAAAAGATTGATTTCTAATTTGTTTATAAATATTAGAAGCATTACGAAGCCTCTTTGCAAACTCGATAATTGAGATTTTGCCAATACTGTTTATTTCTTCTTGAACTTCTGTATCAAGATCTTCATATGAAACATCATCATCTGTTTCATCAGTTATATCCTCATATACGATGAATTCATTTAAGTTTTCCGCTTCTTTTACAGTGTTGAAATAGAGATTCTTAAATTCTACAACTATGTTAGTTGCAGTAATCTTTTTCTTTAATAAGTAAGATAGATACTGCCTAAAGAAGTCATCTGTTTTAATTCCATCTAAATTGATAACCACTTCTGTCCAATATCGTTTGACTTCTTCTAGAGTGTTTTCATCTATTAATGAGGCGTGTCCTAACAAGAAATTCTTTATGATATCCGTAGGGCTTAACTTGAGCCCACGATTATTGATCGTCTCAAATAATTTATAAGCATCTTTAGCTTCAGCAACATCTAATCGAATAACAAAAGTATTACTAGTTAATTTATGAACAAACTCATACATTTCTGTTCTATTAAATAGTTTTATTTCTTCAGAAAAAAAATCATAAGCATCTATAAAACGCTGATTTTTAGAAAACTCTACATCATTTTTCTTCAAGAACCTCACGTAATCTGGGTCATCCAAATCCCCTAATATCAATTTTCGTTTTGGAACTCTATCAAATCCTTTACACGCAAGCATAGCTTCTAGTTCTTTATGTAAATCTTCAATCCCTAACTCTTTGAATCTGTCCGATAAAGCTTTTATAAGAATGGTTAAAGTGGTCGTTCTCTGCTGTCCATCGACTAGTTCTAATTTATTAATTCCTACAGTATGATCAGATATTAAACATAAGATATTACCTAACAAGTGAGTGTCACTTTGATTCAAGAGCTTAATATCATTAAACAAATCTGCCCACTGTTTTTCTCCCCAAGAATACCTTCGCTGATACGCAGGTATAATAAACTGTTCGCTATTACTACTAAATAGTTGATTAATCGTTAAAGTAGTAGGCGTGATTTTCATATTAACTATCCTTTCAGGAGAGAAATCTCCTAATTATTATTTTAGTATATAAGTATTTGAAGTAATGAACATTCTAGAAGATAAGCTTGCAATTAATAATGTCGATTTCTATTCAACTGACGATGTAAATGTAATTACTTTGAAAGGAAATGTAAGCCAAAATTTAATTCGTGGCTTATGTATTTCTAAAAATGTGTCAACATCTTCGCACTCATCATCAATTAAACAACCTTCAAGTTCTTTTAATTCACTGGGAATCCAATGTTCTCCACACCCTCTGTAATCTCTAATAACTTTTCCGGTTAATTTCGTTAATTCTAATAAATATTCATAAAACCGTATCTCTTTAGGTATGCTACTTATTTGCATGAAATTAAAATTAAAGATATAAAAAAAGTGCCCTAAGTTCTTCTTAATAACACTTCCACAATTAACCTAGAGAAAAGGGAGGCAGACCCTAGTTCCTTCGATTCTAAGTAAAAAATCGATTCATATCTATCTCATATCCAGAACTTTTTAATTCCTTAGCTAGCTCTATCTGCCATCGCTCATATTCATCCATCGTGATATAAACTACTCCTGATATATCATTAGGTTTTTCAAGCTCTTCTTTTACCAAAGCCGCTACGTTTTCCCTACCTATTCTTCCAATTAAAAAACCATGTTCAAAAATAACATTCTGTCTAGCACGGGGATTTAATTCATCCCTGTTTTCTTTTTTGGCACCAACATCGTCAGGTGTATACAGCACAACTCCAAAACCTACATTAGAATTGGCTTCAATTTTTTCAATTATTGTCTTACCTTGATTTGGTTGCTCACGCAGAATAATCGGATCTAATCCTAACTTCCTAATAAACAGAGCAATCTCTTTTATTGCTAATTCATCATGTCCATGTACAACAAAGACCTTTGTTTTATCAGGGTTATTTTCTTCTTTAGTATTAACTGTGTATTCCTCACAGTTTTCTAATATTTCCTTTCCTGATGAAAATATCTTTTTTGTTACATCAACAGCGTACTCATCATAATCAATTATATCTTCAGGAGATACAACCATTATAAGTCCCGTTGGCATATTATCATTTTCGTAGTTTGCAAGTTCTCTTGTAGTTTTCTTTGTTTCTTTTATTACAATTCTGTCGATTGTATTATATTGCAGAAAATATCCATCAAACTGAAAATCCTTTTTCTGTAAATATGGAATAACAATTTCCTTTATAACATCTGCTTGTTCTTCTTTGTCTAACTCATACATCTTCTTTTTGCCATCTTTTTTCTCAATTAATACTTGATAATACATACTGTGTGCCACCTCAGCCCGCATCCTATTTTATTTACCCTTCCTTAACACCTTTAATGCAATACCACCTACAGCAAGTAATGCAGTTAGACCTGCTGATCCACCACTTTTAATGCCTTTACCAATACATTCTTTACAAACGAACCCAAGATTTACGAGATTTGAACAATTTTCTACTTTACACTGTCTATATACATTTTTGCAGGATTCACATTCATATTTATTCATTTCTTTTTCTATAAAGACCCTTCTTCTTTTACAATTTGGACAATTTAATTCAGTCATTATTTATGTCTCCCATCAATAATTGTGTATCAACATCATAAGAAATTTGGATCTCTTCAAATTGTGAAACAAGTCTTTTATGCATGTTTCTAACTTCATCTACTTTAATATCGTTTGAATTTATTTCTTGTAATAAAGTTTTAGGTAACTTTCTATCTTTTAGCCTTTCCGCAACATGTAAAAGAGAAACATCATCATTGATACTAATTCCATCAACATTCAGCAAATATATTAACTTAGAAACTAGTTCTGTCGAATAGTAGTTCATTTTAGTTTCAATTTTCCTATAATATTTCGAAGCATGATGATATTCATTAGTTATTTGATAACAGGTTCCTATAAGACCAAGAGTTTGGAAATATAAATCCAATAAAAAACCATACTCATGAATAAATAATTGGATTTCATCATTATATTTTTTATTGTATTCATTCCTATATTTACTTCTCCATTCCCAAACCTTCAAACCATCTATGAAATTCGGAATAAGTTTATAATCTATTTTTCTACTTAATACTTCTTCGATAGTTTCTTCAATAAAGTCGGATAGGAACTTCAAATCTTTAATACAATCGTTAATTCTTACCATGGCATTCTTATTGGGAAGTGATTCAATGGCCTCTTCAATAACCGAATTTATACTATGCACCCTAGAAACTTTCTCTCTCCATAAAAACTCACCAAGTAAATCTATTTTTTCGTGTATCACATCGAGTTTTTTTGAGATTTCGGCCATTTGTAGTTGCCCCGATATGCTGGCAATGTTTCTAGTAATATTAGAGAGTGTGGATGGCTTATTTTTCTTGATAAGTTCTTCTGTTGTCATCTCATTAAGTTGAGCCTTTCCAACAAATTGCCCAGTCTTAGCATTTCTAATCTCTAGAGATCCTTTTTTAATTGAGAGGCTACCATTATCAATCCCACCTCGAAACTCTGGGTTTATGGTTATTTTCCATAAATCATCAAGTTTTTCTTTGTTTAACGGAATATCATTATTGTTAATATTTTCCCAAATAATTTTATTAACTGTATCAATTAACTCAGAAGGGACTGATACTTCATTATCTTTATTTGTTTTAGTTGAATTATTATAGGTTAATTCACCGCCTGTAGTGTTGATAATCCTTGGATTATTATCCAAAAAGGTACGCCCCCTTCTTTAAAGTGCCTGAATTCCGGAAACTAATTTTCACTATATAGTTTCTTATTCAGGCACATACATCTTTTGCAACGGCAACAATGCCCTAACGTCATTAGGCATATTTTCATACCATTTTACTGACAAATTAACTAGTTCCTCTATATCTACTAATCTAACAGAGTTATGTTTAGCTACCGCCTTAGCTTGTGAAGTAAATCCACCTGTTGAAACAAATAAACTATTAGAATCAATTGGGTTTGCCCCAAGTAACTGCTGAATCTCTGGTGCTGATGCAGAAGATTTTCGATGCTTTACTTGTACCTTAATAATAGGCTTTTCAAATCCAAATGCATCTTTAAATGCTAGGACATCTACGCCTCCATCAGGGCCTTTGGGACTTACCTGAACATTGTAGTCCATTGCTTGTAAGAGTCCTCCTACCAATTCTTGCATTTGCCATGGATCGAGTTTATCGACCTTGTCTTGTACCATAACCAAAGCTTTACTGACAAGATCTTCAATAATTTCGCTGTCTTCTATTTCATCTTCATCGTTATCATCAGGCTCATAAAATGGATGCTCAACTAACTCTTGAATTTCACTTCCCCAATCATCCGCACGAAAGACTGTTAACACAGAACCCAAACTATTTTTGGCTGCTTGCGATAATGAATCTCGTTCTACAGTGATTTCTTCCCATTCAACTCTTACATTATTAGGATAATCGGGGTTTCCAATAGACTTATCATAAAAATGCGATTCTGTAACTGTTCCTACCATATATTGTCGTGTCTCTTTAAAATAAGTTATTACTCGATCACCTTTGTTAATTTCTCTACTGAAACGCCATACTTGATTCACCCAACTGTTCCTGGACTTAGGTTTACTTTCCAAAAAAACAGTATCAGCTATTGCAACCAGTTCTTCTTTTGATTGGTATTGGTTTGGATCACCTAATTTAGGCCATCCAATAGAAGCAATACCTTTTTCTTTCCAAACAGGGATTAACTCATTATTATCCCCTGCACGAATCATCCACCACTTTTTCATGACCTTCACCCCGTAATTATTGAAATATTAATATTGTTTATAGCATGTATTCAGTTATATTATGATTAGCGAGCTCTTACACAAAAACCTTTGCCATAATAGCTTCATAGTCTTCTTAAACTAATCGTTCTTTAAATCGATGTAGATCACAGGTTATAGTGTTCGATTACTTTCGCCATCCGCTTCTACACTTATAAAAAATAAATTAGACAGAATGGTCTTTGTGCTTTCACATTCAGTCGTCCTTGTTGCATCATACTTTTCAATTAATGTTTGACAATTTTCAAGAATGAAGTATGGTGCAAAATGAATCCATTCACCATTATCTCTTTTCCCAATGATAAGTACAGTGGGGACTAACCCTTATTTCCTAAGTTTTACTTGCACAATAGGCTTTGCAAATCAAAACTCTTTTGTATCGCACGTTTATTAATTTATTTATCAGGATTCATATACCAACCAGGTTGCTTTTTAGTTGAACGGCTTCCATTAGGTACATATTCAAAGTGAATACCTTTACTGGTTAGTTCCTTTAAAGTTGGTTCGAGTTCCGATCCACCAACAACCCATAAACTTCCACCCTTAACCCGTTTATCAATAATATTTAACCCTTTAGATACTAAATATTCAGTTAAGCTATCATTGGAATTTCGAGAATTACTAGCATTTTCTATATCAAATAATTTCATTTGTTGAGTATCAACAGAATCATCTTCAAATAATTTCATTTGTTTTTCATTATCTGAACCCTCACTATTAGAGTAGCTTATAATACTCTGATATTCGTAAGATGACTCCTCGGGATTATCAATCATAGTCTGACGTTCCATATTACTATCCATACTACTTTCATCTAGATGTGGTTCAATCCTCATATCATCCAATTTCGCCCAGAGACTTTCCATTGCCTTCTTCCTGTTAAAATAAAATTCTCTACCCCGAATACGCCAAAACTTCCAACCAGCTCTCTCCAGTGACGCTTGACGTTGCTTATCTTCTTCAAATCTTTCAGAACCATGCCATTTCTCTCCGTCACATTCTACAGCAAGTCTATCGCGAATACCCTCAATGACAAGATCAATACGATATCCACCAACCTTAACTTGTGGAGTAACTTTATAACCTTTAGCTAAGATTAACTTTAGTACATCTACCTCAAAGGGAGAATCACATAACTTTTCTAAATCCTCTAGTTCTTCGTTGATCCTAGTGGGATTTTTGCTATAGCTTAATAAAGCGTATCTATAATCATCGCTTTTTAGCTCATTTGTATCAACTGAATGATATAATCGCATTTGATTCTTTGCGCGACTTGCCGCTACATTATAACGCTGTTTTTCGCTAGGCTGAGTTAGTTTTCTGAAATTCCTATTCGGAGCAACTACCATTGAAAGGAATATAATGTCACGTTCATCTCCTTGTAATTCATAAGGGTTTCCACAGATAATTTTCCGGGAGACGTATTCAGCATCGCCTATTTTATCTCTTATTAAATTTTCGAGAAGTTTATGCTGCCTATTTCCTTGTAGCGTTATAACGCCAAAAGTCTGATTACTGTATTTCGAGTCATTAACAACTTCAAAAATATCATTAGCGATTGCTTCAGCTTCAGGAAGGTTAATATCTTTATCTTTTTCATCATTATAACCACCGTTAACTTTAACTGCCATTACAGGTGGTTCAATTTTTTCTTCCTCCAACGGTAACCTTAAAGGTATCATTTCTCCGCCATAACTAAGGTCATTAGAGAACTGAATAATTTCAGGAACACATCTAAAGTGTTCCCTCAGCATCAACTTTCCTTCCTTAGGAAAAGACTGTTCGGCTATTTCATATAAAGATATATTACCATCAAGCAAATCAGAATTTGGAATATCAGATAAATATCGATGAACTAATTCATTCACATCATCTTGATTAACACCTATTGCTTGTGGACTGATTTGTTCATCGTCACCAACGACAATCATTCTTTTACCTCTTAATAGTACATTTGCCGAAAAAATGTCAGATTGACTGCTTTCATCAAATATAACAACATCAAACTTATCGTTAGTAATCGGAAAGTTTTCAAGAACTTGTGTGATTGGCATTATCCATACCGGAATGGCACTTTGAGCATCCTTCATAGATTCTCTTATACTACTTAAATACCGTTTGTTTTTACCTGTTGCTTTACCATACCTCTTTATATAGGTCTTCCAAGAATTCAATGCTCTTTTTTCTTTTTCTGTTATTCTTTTAATTTGGCTTTCCCATGATGCATCCCTTACAATATCTTGAATCAATTTCCTTTGATTAGTCTTTTCATTTTCAATTAATTTTCTTAATTTAGTGGCATTAATATCCCTAGTCTCATCAAGCCATGTCCTTAGTTTTCTGAGTTCAAAAGAGTTTAAGTAGCAATCAGGATATTCCCATACTTTCCCAAGTGACATTTCGATCGACTTTTCAGTTAAAGGAAGAATTTGATTCATTTTTGTTAATAATTCATAGAACCTACGAACATCTTTTTTCACTTCATATAATTCTAATAAATGATTTAATAAGTAATTCCATTGAATAATACTTTCACTTTCAAAGGCACTAATAAAATCATGTATCAGTGAATGAGTACTATCCTTATTACCAAAGGACTTTAAGTTTGATAATTCTTGGTGGTAAACTTCTAGCCATTCTTTATAATCCAAATATGCTTTAGCTTGCTTTATATCCGCTAACAAAGAACTTACATCGTAAACTGAATATAAATCAACGTGATTGATTGACAACTTATCATCTATCTCATTCATTGCTTCAAAAACTTTTATTACGGTTTTTAACTCTTTCAGTCGTTCTTCAAGAATATGTGGAAAACGTGCTGCATCCGGATCTATTTTAGACTGATTGATCTCATTTAAATTACCATTAATTATTCTTGCCGTTTCAGCCTTCAATTCTTCGTATTCAATATAATCATCAATGGGCTTAAAATCATCAATGGTTGATAATGGTTTATCGTTTAATATTGGATCTTCAAATAAATATTTAGTTTGTTTACCTTTAAATAGGAAAAAGGCGAAATTAGGTTTTTTCCCACTTTTAATTCGTTCTTTTGCAATTTCAATATTTTCTTTTAGTTCGCTAAGTCCTTTCTCAGGAAGCTTCACCATATGGGTAACTAATCCATTATAGTATTTAAACAATTTATTGCAGTTATCTTCCATGCTGTCCACTAAATCTTTCCAACGCTCTTCCCGTATTCCTCCTGCTCTCAAATCATTTAATAAGAGTTTATAACCCTCATCTTGTATAACATGTTTAAAATCTAAAATAGTGTTAAGAGACTGGATATACTTTTCTATTTCAGTAATATCATAAGATAAATGAAGTGCATACAACTGTTTAGAACCTTCATCTTTGTTTTTTGATAATTTTTCACCTTCATCAATGAGAGCTTTAAAGGATTGTTCATTTCTTAAATCCGCATCAATCTTTGGAAGTGTTTTGGAATATAATTTTAGATCCTCAGTACTTAATTGATCTCTTAAATTCCAAAGTTCCTTAAACTCAACTTCTTCCATTGGAAATTCAGCTTCCATATGTAAATCATCTAATAACCATTCATAATTTATACCTGTTTCAGACAACTGTTTAGCTACTTCATACCTAAATAATTCCTCACCTTTATATTTTAATACAGAGCCTTCCTTTTCTGCATAATCTTTTAATTGATTTGTTAGACTCGCCTCTTTTTGTTTGCTCTCATGAAGCTCTTTAAGATTTAAATTAACACTCTTATTTAATTTATCAGTATCCAGTTCTCCCAATTTTTCACTAATTGTATTAATGGATTTTTCAATTTCTTGTAAGGAATCTCTTCCACCACCCAATACTGGAACACATAAACCTTGAATTTCTTTTGGTATCTTACTTTTCAATACTCGTAAAGGGCTTTCTTTTTGACTTGTAATTAATACTCTTTTTCCTTCTGCTAAGAAATGAGAGACCAAGTTAGCTATTGTATGTGTCTTACCTGTTCCAGGTGGACCTTGTACAGTAACTCCATAATTCCTTTCAATTCTATTGACAATGTCCTTTTGTTGTTCATTGGACTCTAGTGGGAAAAATAATTGGTTTTTGGTAAACGTATTGTTGGCATCGGCATCAGTATCTGCTTCTGAAGAATCAGCAGGACTAAACTGTACTTCCTCCCCCAGAATTGACTTAACAGCTTCATTCAATTCTATGCGACCAGAATCTATACCCTCAATAATATTTTCAAGGTCGTCACGTAATACACGAGTATTTTTAACTCTAAAAATAAAAATAGTGTCATCATAAATAACTGGTGTATTACGATTTTCCATTTCTTCATCAGGCTCTTTATATTCACCGTTTGCATCAATTGTATGAACGAATTGAGTTAACAAATCCGTAATATCATCTTTTATATCGAATGTTTTTAAACTATTTAAAATCTCATCAACCCTATTTTTATTCGGCAAACGAACACCAGATAACATTTCACGTTCTACATTATTCATTTCATCTATTCTACTTGCTGTTATTACACCCTTTTCAGCATCTAAATCTAACTCTAATTTTTGTGTTAATAAGGGAGAGCGAATAAGGCCAACTTTTTTATCTGGGTGATTCCAGGTTAAGATACCCCTACCAAAAACTAATTCAAGTGATTCGCCTTCACGATCAAAGCGAGATACTAAGTCAAAGAACTCATTATATAATTTTTCAAGTTTCTTTTTCTCTTTTAAATTTTCCGACCATTCTTTCCATCTGATAATAAAGTTATGATATAGCTTAACTCTCTCTTCATCATCTTCAAATGCTTCAGAGCTCTCTTCACCATGTTCATTTATATACCTTTTTTGAGTTTCATGATTGAGGAATGCATTTTCATTGTTTATGTTAAAAGCCAACCACTCTTTAATTGTTTCATTAGGATAAGGAGGAATTTTCTCTTCTCTTCTAATTTGTGGCTTATGTATTTCTAAGAATGTATCTGAGTCATCCAATTCATCACCGATATTACAGCCTTCAACATCCTTTAAGTCATTAGGGGTCCAGTGTTTTTCAAAGCCACGATAGTCTCTTATAACTTTTCCAGTAAGTTTCGTTAACTCTAGTAGATATTCGTAAAACCTTTTCTCTTTAGGTATGCTTCTGATTTGCACTAAATCACCTCTTTAGAACCAACTATTTAATTATATTTTACAGTAATTTACTTATAATTTAAAAAGTATAATTTATAGCGTGGTTTTTTCATAATATCTTTCCGCTCATAATCTCTTTTTTATAATAATAGACCTTGCTCTAAGCGATGTTCAGTAATTTCTCTTTCTATAACCTCATACACATACAGCCGACTCTTAATTAGATCATAATCCTCTTCATCCAATTGTTGTTTAAATGAGTGTATATCATCTGTAACAACAATCAAACGACTATCGCCATCCACTTCCTCGCTTATGAAATCAATCAAACCAAATGCAGGTTGTGTTCTGACGTTCATTCTGCCATGTTGTAATTCATAATCCTCAATTAAATTTATATTGTCTTCAGGTACAACTCGACCATTGTTACCACCATTTGGCTTAACTTTAAATTGGGCTATTCGTTTAACAGGCTTCAATTGAATTGATCGTTCACGGTCAATTTCATTTAATCGTTCTTTGCTTCGGTCTTCCATTTCATCGATTTGGGCATAAGTTTGATTAATTAGAGCGCTGTTTTTACCCTCAACGTTTTCTTCTTGGTAATTTTTCAACCGTTCTTGCAACGTTTCCATTTGATCCTCAAATGACTTTCTTAAGAAAACGCGTTTCCGATTGGCATAGTCTTCGCGCTTTCGCTGAATCGTTCTGAGTAGTTTTCTTGCATGTTGAATTACATGTCGTTTAATATCTTGTTCTTCATTGTTATACGTGTTTGTGACATCTAGTGAATGATTAAACAGTAAATAAGGTGATATTTGAATAAACTCACCGTTGCCACGTTTCCCTGTTAACATTAACTTTTGGTCAAGCTCTCGGCCATTACCATCAACAATTGTCACTTGATTCAATTCCATTGTCATTGCTTCTGGAATGGACGTTTGAACTTCATACAACGGTAGAACAGCTTGTTGCATCTCCTTCGCTGTTAATCTCATCACCAAACTAAATAATGCGTCATCATTTTCAACCATTGACAATGTTTCTGTTTCCTTTGATGCTGTTAATGCAAACCGAATAGATTCATCAAAATTAAATATTAACTTCTGGTCACGTGCAAAGTCTCTTATTCTTTTTGGAAATCGATCAATACGGGCTGTAGTTTGATCTGCAGAAATACTCGTTCTTGTTCTCGTATTTTCTAAGCCATTCACAACGAACTTCCCATAAAAGCGATTCGGAATACTGTGAACGGAAACCTCATCGAAAGATCGCTTCGCACCTGGTAGATCAAAGTTATCATCTAATCGTTCATTTTGAGTGAGTTCCAATAATCGCTTATGTTCTTCCGATAATGACTTCTCCATATGTTCAATCACTTCATTCAAATCTTCACGTCCTGTGATGGCTTGTTCCATGATGGAAGATAAATCAGCTTGACGGTCTTCGAGAACTTCACCTACAAAATCATAGACCAAGTCTTGTCCAAGGTCTTCTCGCATTTGTTCCATTTTTGTTAATAATCGAGTTAACACGTCACCTTCTCTTGTATTCGTGGCAACTAAATTAAAAACAAACACTTCATTCTTCTGTCCAATACGGTGGATACGTCCCATTCGTTGCTCTAGTCGATTGGGATTCCAAGGAATATCGTAATTGACCATTTGATTACAAAATTGTAGGTTGATCGATTCTCCACCTGCATCAGTTGCAGCCATGATTTGAACGTCATTTCGAAACTTCTCTACTTCTTCTTGTCGTCTATCCATCGAGAAGTCACCAACAATTTTTGCTATATCAGGGACATAGGCTTTCAATTTCTTTTCTAGATAGTTTAGCGTATCCTTAGATTCAGTAAAAATTAATATTTTCTCACCTTGAGCTAATACACCACCAGCGCCAAATAATGTTTTTTCAAGCTCTAAAAATTTACGCTCACTTTGATTTTGTCTAATCACATTAGCTTTGCGAATCAGTTGATCCAACATCTCAATTTCTACTTGTAATTCATCAAAATCAATTTCTTCAAATTCGCCTTCAGCGTAGGCTTCGAATAATTCCTGTTCCTCAAGCGAACTATCTTCATAGTCTTCATAGTCCATCATCATTTGTTGTACTCTTTGCCCTGTTTCTAATACCTTTTGAAGACGTTCTTTCCGACGTACTAGAGATAAATAAATCGCTTCAACTGAAGAGCTTAATCGCCTTTGTAGAATCATCATGGCAAAAGCAACATTAGGTTTATTATGTTGCTTTGCACGATTGAAATAATGTCTGACATATTCCGTGACTGCCTCATACAAGTCAATTTCAGCAGGACTTAGATTAAAACCTAATGTTTTGGTTGTTCGTTTGGGAAAGATTGGTGTCCCATCAAAATTAACCATATTTTCCTTTAAACGACGTACTACATAAGGGTTACTTTTTTCAAAAATAGCATCACTACGATTTAGTTGAGAAAAAATATCGTGGTCCACCAAACTCATTAAATGTCTAAAGTTCTCTTTATCACCCTTATGGGGTGTCGCAGTTAACAGAAGACAATGTTCTGTATGTCTTAATAAGTTCTCACCCAACTGAAACATTTTTGTACGCTTCACTTTTCGTTTCTTTTGGCCAACCGTATAAGCCGCCATTTTATGAGCTTCATCCACAATGACGAAATCAAAATGGGCGTTCAAAATCATATTTTTAATATCTTCACGAGAAGCCCAATACATCGATGCAATCACTTGTTGATGCATATCAAAAGGATTAATCTCACCTGATGCTTTCAAGTAATCACGGGTAATAATGATAAAGTCTTCATCAAACTTCTCGTTTAACTCCGCTTGCCACTGTTTTAACACGAGAGGTGGTACTAGTATTAATGTTTTTCGAATCATGTTACGTGCTTTTAATTCACGGATGAGCATACCAGACATAATGGTTTTACCGGCGCCAGGGTCATCTGCCAACAGATAACGCACTTGAGGTGCTTGCAACATCTTGCTATATACGGCTTCGATTTGGTGTGGCAATGGAATTAAATTCTTGTTTCCGCGAACCCGTGAGTGAGAGTACTCTTTTTCAGTTTTTAGCACTTGATACTGCAAGTAGTGTTGAAATCGATCCTTCAATTGATCGGACGCTTCATCTTCAGAATAATGCTCGACTTCCTGTAGTTGGTATTTTTCCAAGTAATTCTCGAAGAATTGATTCGACTCTCTTCCAACAGCCTCAATTAAATACAAATCCTCATCTATGCTTTCAACATGTTTAATTTGAACGGGTTCGGGCCAAAACGAAGCACCTACAATTTCACCTTTTTTAAGCACAATAACACCTTCTTTTTCTTCTCAACTTAATACAATGCTTCATATAAACGTAAAACAAATTCCTCTTCTAAATATGGTTCATAACCTTTTTTCGTCACTGTTTCGATTTTCAGCTTACATGTTTCGCCAATTTTATAATGTTTTTCAACTAAGTTGAATTCAACTTTTCTGTTACGTTCTCGGTTTTCACCTTTTAAGTCAAACACAAGTTCCACTTCATTCGAAATTCGTTCGTCACCTTGGTAAAAAGCTGCACGGACTTTACGTGACGTGTATTCATCAGAAACACTTTGTTCTTGGTAGAATGAAATCGGAACACGATAATTCGTAATGACCTTATTAATCATCGCTACGGCCAGGTTAACTGGTTGCGCCTTTTCTATACGTCGATATTCAATTAATGGAACAACGGCCTCTTGGGGTAATGCTCCCCCATGAATGAACTGGAGGCCTCCTCCGGTTTTGAATCTGTTTAGACTTTTTGCAAGAACGACTTCGGCATTTTTAAGTGGGCTCTGGCGCTCCGTTAACTTGATTGCTCCCTCTGGAACTGACAACTGATGACCAACCGCAAAACGACGACTGCCATCGATTACTTTGCCATCCACAGATGGAATTTTTCCATGTTCTTCAATTTGTTTAAATTGAAATAAGAAGCCATGATCTGCGGTTATAAAGATACGCTTTGCTTGAAGACGGGATAAGCGATCAACTGCATAATGTAAATCTTTAATCGTATTTTGAACAGCTTCATACGTTTCATGTTCCGTTTTGTTTGAGTCGCCATGTGCATCAATACGATCATGATATAAATAAACCAACCGTTTTCCTCTTAATAACTGCTCTGCTTCACTTGACTTCATATTTAACAAATCTTTTAATTTTAATGCTTCGGTCTGTGATTCTGCCGTTTTCAATATCTTAAGACGGTTATCCATTCCTTTAGTTGATTTTCCGTCAGCATAAACAACACCTTTTTCATCAACTTCGAGTTCACGATGAGGTAATAATGATGCCATGCCTAATTGCGTATAAGTAGGATAACTCGCTGCCATCGGTTCAATAGTTGATGTACCGTTCTCACGCTCCGATAACTGCTCATGAAGCTCATAACCCGCTTCATATCGTAATGCATCTGAGATAATCACAAAAACTCTGGTATTTTCTTTTTCTAGAATCGGACTGATTTTCTTGGCAAAAAATGTGCGTTGTGGCATTAATTTCGATACATAACCATCTTCTATTTTGAAATTCATCTCATCTGCAATTCGACGCAAATACTCATTTTCATACCAATTTGTTAAGCGGATCGCAATTTCTTCAAGCCTGTCTTTCGTATCAAGATGAGTAAAATGGTACATAAAATGACGATAGGCCTGATCAATTTCGTATAGATGTTTAGCATAACTCCCGTAATAATCGGTCTCTTGTTGCATTCGATTAACGACAGCTTTTAACTTCTCCATTCGTACAGCTTCGTATAATGTTTCATGTAGGGCTTTCAGTTTTCCTTTTGATCCCCAGTGTGTCCTTAGGCGCTGATCAATCAACGATAAACGGTCATCAACATTAATCGTTTGATGATAGAGTTCATCAATACACTTCTCAATTATAAGTGCATCGACCACAGGGAATGTTTCAACCGCCGAATAGTTCTCAATGTCTTGATTAACTAACTGATTCCTTACATGATAATGCTTTTCCCATTCTTTAATTTGTTCCTCTAGCATACTACGTTCACTGTGTTGTAGCCATTCTTCAACGAATAACGCACAAATATTAGGAGAAGACGATGCCCATTGAATGTCCCATTTTTCCAGTGAAAAATTGACACTTTGTTTAAAATGTTGATAAATTAATACATTTAATAGCTCGACTAGTGATTCTTCAGCACGTTCTAATGTCACACCAAAATACCGACCGATAATTTCAAACGTATGTTCTAAAGAAAAGTTACGCTTAATTTGCTTCAAGAAGTCATTGTCTTCCATATGGAAACCATTGATAAGTAGCTGGCGGGAAATAACCTTCATATCAGGTACAGATGCCTTGACTAATACAGCCAACATACCCAGTTCAAACTGGTAATCATCAGCTTCTTCAGGTAATAATCTACCCAACTTTCTTTTACGCTCTTGGCTATCGAAAAATAAAGGATATTGTTCCATTATTGGACGTAACACATGGTCAGATACTTTTAAGTCTTCAGATAAAATAGCTGTCTCATCTGCCTTAAATTCCGTACTGTAAGCTAAAATATCCAACAACATATTATCTTTATCATTTGGTCTATGTGCATCAGAATAAATTAGGAATGAATCGGTTGTGCGTTGAATTTCTAGTTCCACTTTTAACTGAAAAAAGTTCCGGTCAGTTAAATGTCTAACCTCAATATCACCTAACTGTGCTACTAGTTCATCTATACTCACCTGCTGCTGTGGATCATACCAAAAAACAACCGCTCGTTCTTTGTTGGCCTTCTCTTGTTGTATTTTATCCTGTAACTTTTCAATCACATTCATGTCTTTCACCTCGTTATGTAAAGAGAAAGAGGGAGGTCCCCTCTTTTCCGCTAGTTAATCTTAGCTAAAACTTTATCAAATTTGGTATAGTTGACTTTAACACCATCATCCAAGTCAATATCAATTTGTTCATTGGCATATGTTGCTAAATGTTTATCAAATTCTTGAAGTTCATCTATTTTCTTTTGATAATCTGTTTTGAATTTTTCCAAACTACGCCTATCCGTTGCCGATAAACTCGGATTAGCTAAACGAGTATCAATCATACTGATTTCGTTTTGATATTTTGACTGAATCTCTTGTAAGTGTTCAAAACGTATTGTCGCAATCGTATCTGGTTTGTAACGGTGCATATAGATGAGTGTACGTAACCCTTTTTGTTTACCAGAATCAACCAACCAGTAAATTGGACGTTTTTGATACGTTTTACAATGGTCCTTGAAGAATTCATCTAAGAAATAACGACGTAATCGTTCTTCAGATGATTCATTTTTCTTCATTGTTAACGATTCAGCTAACCACTGCATATTTTCTTCTACTGTGTCTTGGCTAAAGGCTACAGATAAAAACTCTCTTAAACGCGCAATAATATCGTTATCAAAATAATGATCATCCGTTAGTTGAATAAGACCTTCAGGGTTCGGCTTGAATGACTTATACTTCAAATCATCATACTCTCCACCAGCATAAGCGAGACCTTGTTGATTTAAGGAATAACGGCCTAAAACACAACCAATAAAATAAGACAAAAAGGATATTGTATCTCTCATACGTTCTGCTTTTCTTATAGTAATTTCTTTTACCTCAACATTCGAAGACACCTCATCATTAAGATCAAATAATTCGATAAAATATCTATTTAACCTTTCCTCATTTTCTTTAATTTGATTAAAGCGTGTTTCAGTTTCTTCGTTCCAACAATTAAATGAATCAATAAGGTATCTAGAATTCCTATCAAAATTTATTAACGGATGTTTTTTAAAAAACCAAGATGTCTCAAACGAATCCCAATCTAACTTTGAAATACTTATATTTTCATCTACCAATTGAGTAATAGATGGATATTGATTACCTTCAATATAAGGTTGCTGTGCCACTTCTCGAGGATTAAAGTGCATCGTACTCATTGTGAATTTAGCAAAGTGAGCAAATACTTTACTATTCATATAGCCTAATATAAATTTTAAATTATGGTCAGAGAATAACATCAAACCTACAGTTCCAAAAATAAATCCTTGCGGTGAATATCTCGCACTAAATGACCCACTAGTAATATCCGACCATGTTATCCCCTCTCTAAAGTAATAATTAGGATTACGTACTACACCTCTTCCATTTTTTCTAATACTTTCTCCATTATTAGCCCAATTAACTACTTCTAGTTGATTACCAAACCACTTTCTGAAAGGGCCTCCTTTATTATATGGAAACCATTTATATTTACTGTTATTATCATTATGATTTAAACCAAATCCTACTTTATTTATCTCAACTTCATACCATAAACGAACATATTTCTTATTATCTCCGGTGGAAACGCCAACTTTTGTTTCAGCAACATCACCTAACATTTTATTTCCACGAAATAACTTCCTTGTTTTATAGCTTGACCAGAAGGCAATAGGGGAACCAGGGATATCAGGAAAAGTGCTAGTATCATTGATATATCTGTAATTCACCTCAGAATTTTTAACGGCATCCTTTAATTTAATAGGTTGTAATTTTGTTCCTTTGAAATCAGCCAACCTAACAAACTCTCCTTTAGGTTGTTTCGTTTGATTTTGTATAACAAATGTGCAAATTGGAACAGTGGCTTCTTCAAATGCTGAATATTCAAGTTGAACGAAACTTGAAATTGTTGAATTATTAAGTATAAACTCACGTAACTTTTCATGTGAAGATAAAAACATCCAGGTATACGGTGTCATTAATGATGCATAACCAGAATGCTTTGTTTGATTCTTTGCATTGTATATGAATGCCGAAAATAAGTCAGTTTTATAATTTTTAAAATTAGTATTTATAAATTTTTTAAGAACTGAATTATACTTATTATGATAAGGTGGATTAGTCACAACCACATCATATTTTTGATATAACACATAGGCTTGTTTTAAAACAGGTAACAATTTTTCTTTTAATTCACTAGAATACGATTCATCTATTAAATCATGTTTGTCATTTCCTAAGTTATTAATTCGATAAATCCATTCTTCATAAGGAACCTCAATAGGATTAATCAATGACCCAAATTGTTTTCCACTATCGAACTGATTCAATAATTCCTCGACTAATAATTTTTCGGTTTTATTTTCAATAAAATATTCAATTGCTTCTTCCGATAAAGATAGATCAGCTTCAACTATTTCATAGACATTCAGCTTTGGACTTTTACCTTTTCGACTCAATCTCGAGATGAAACGTGGCTGTTTTTCAGCAGCTCTCATTAACAACGCAAAGTTCGCAATTTGTTGAGCCCGTTTATCAATATCTAAACCGTACAAGTTATTTTCTAAAATCAGCTGAGGTATCTCTCTAGTTGGATATCCCGCTTCTTCATACATGTCATATAACATATCAAAGGCATAAAGTAAGATATGTCCTGACCCACAAGCCGGATCCATGATTTTAAGTTCTTCTAATGAATCAAATTCTGGGTATAGATGATGATTTTCTTCGTGTTTTAAGTAGTACTCCCAATGCTGGGCCAATTGATTATTCTGATACTTCTCATCGTATAATTTCCCTAATGAGTTTTGTACCATATACTGTACAATCCATTTTGGTGTGAATAATTGCGTGACGACAGGCAGGTCTTCTTTTTTCACTGCATTGTTTCGTAGTCCTCCAACCTGCTCTTTCTTCTCTGACATGTAATATTGATAAAGCCAGCCTAACACTTCTACATTGTCTTTTCGGGAGCCATCTTCATATATTTGATAAAAGTTTCCATCAGACAAATCGTTAACCATTTTACGAATGATAGATTCCTGGTCTAATAAATAGTCAGGTAATAATAATTCGGTATAATCTTCAATTTTCTCAAATAAGAATGGTAGGAGTTTATTTAATGCATTACACTGTGCAATAAATAAGGTGCGATAAGCTTGTTCATTATCACCTTTTTGTAGCCATTCATTTATTTTTTCACGATCCACGTCCAAGTTCATTGTTTCATATTGAAGTGAAATATCAGGTTCATTTTTATCTGTACTACTCGATAATGCATTGACCCGATCAGGTAAATAGTTATTGACTTCCATATAACGAATCGCAATAATCCGGTTAAACCACGTGTATGCAACTTCCTCAATAAGCTGGTTATAACCCACCTGGTTCAAACGTTGTTGTAACGTATGAACAGCATGTTTCATCTCTATTGGGAATGGCTTTCCATTTACGATTAATTGTCCATAGGTTTCTTCAGTATTTACTTCTTGATTATCTTGGGTAATTCCATAATGTTCAGCTTTAAGTGACACTTTATCAATCAAGTCGCGTCTAGACTCTACAGCAAATTTCTTTAGTTCGACTTTATTCATTGTTTCACCCCTCATCTAAAAGGCAGATCACAGCACTTCCCTTTAAGTTATTTAATCTTTGATAGCACTTTATCAAATTTAGCATAGTTCAATTTAACCCCATCATCTAAGTCAATATCAATTTGTTCATTGGCATATGTAGCTAAATGCTTATCAAATTCTTGAAGTTCATCTAGCTTCTTTTGATAATATGTTTTCGCTTTTTCTAAGCCATGTCTATCCGTTGCCGATAAGCTTGGATTAGCTAAACGAGTATCAATCATACTAATTTCATTTTGATACTTCGACTGAATCTCTTGTAAATGTTCAAAACGAATCGTTGCCATCGTATCTGGTTGATAACGGTGCATATAGACAAGAGTTCGTAAACCTTTTTGTTTACCTGAATCAACTAACCAATAAATAGGCCGCTTTTGATAAGTTTTACAATGATCTGTGAAGAATTCATCTAAGAAGTATCGACGCAACCGCTCCTCCGGCGACTCATTTTTCTTCATTGTTAATGATTCAGCTAACCACTGCATATTTTCCTCTACTGTCTCCGGACTAAACGCTTCCGATAAAAAATCTCGTAAACGAACCATAATATCAATATCAAAGTAGTGGTCATCCGTTAATTGAATAAGCCCAATCTGATTAGGTTTAAATATTTTATACTTTGATTCATCAAATTCACCGCCTGCATAGGCCAGACCTTCTTTATCTAGGGAATAGCGACCTAAGACACATCCAATAAAGTAAGATAAGAATGATTTAGCATCTCTAGTACAATCAGCTTTTACAATCGTAATTTCATTGTCATCTACTTCTGAATACAGTTCTTCTTGTAAACCAAAATAACTAATAAATATTTCATTAATTTCTCTTTCATTATCTTTTAATTTATTGAATCTATTCATAGTTTCTTGATTCCAATTACCATAAGAGTCCGAAATTTTATTATTAATTTTATAAGTAATAAAAGGGTGACTCTTAAAGTCCCAAGAAGTTTCTAATGAATCCCAATCCAGTCTAGAAATATTAATATTTTCTTGTGTTAGTTTACTCACTTCGTACTTTAGATCTTTATTAAGAACTGGCATTGGCAAACTTGCAACATTACCCACTTGAAAGTTTAAAGTAGGGTTAACAAATGAAATAAAATAAGGTGAAACCTTACTAGCTAAATAACTTAATAAAATATTTCCATCCACTTCTGGGAACAGTGAAGACCCTCCGACATCAAATAAGAAACCTTTTGGGGTATAACGAATTCCAAAATTCGATGAACTTACAAATGACCAAGTTAATCCCTCTTTAAAATAATAATCCATATTTTGAGGCCTTGATTTTAATTTACCATCGTTTCCTTTAAAGTTCCTGATTTCATCACCATCATTATACCAATTCACTACGTACTCTTGGTTACCGTACCATTTTCTATAGGTACCACCTTTATTGTACGGGAACCACTTTTTGCAACTTAATTTTGATTCATGTCTACCAACACATTTATAACCAATTTTAGAATTATTTACTTCATACCATAAACGCAAAAACCTATCATTGTCACCGGTTTGAAGGCCCACTCTGGGTGTTGCAACATTTCCTAATTTATCTAATTCTTTGAAAATTTCTTTTACTCGTTCACTTGCCCAATAAGCAATCGGAGATCCAGGGATATTGTGGAAACTTTTTTGATAATTATACAATTTATTTTTTATTTGAGAAAAATTATCTTTTTTAGATTGTGAGTTGCTATAGTCCACTAATCTAACATAAGCGCTATTATAATTAGACTCTGTGATTTTTCGAAATGTTTGAGAGGAAGTTTGAACAACTTCACCACCTATATCCTCAAATGCCTTACTTCCTAAATGAACTAAATTTAAAATAGTATAATTACTTAACAAATACTTTCTTAAGTCTTCAAAACTTCTTAAAAACATCCAAGAATGTTGAGTTATAGAACTATTAATACCATAATCTTTAGTAAAAACATTAATTCTCTCAATAAACGTAGCATATAAATCAAAATTCGATTTTTTATAATGCTTCTTAACATAATCCTTAAGTGATTTATTCATCCCTCTGTTCCCCATATATGGTGGGTTTGTTATTACTACATCAAATTGAGAGGCTAATACTTGAGTCTGAACAAGGATTTTTTTCAGTACATCTAATTGATCATAAGCATTAGTCGTTTCTAATGAAATTTGAACCTCACCTATAGAATTTATGCGATTAAGATATTTTTTGAAATCAATATTAGGCGGCGTTAACATTGAGCCGAAGTTTTTAGCATCGTTATAAAAAATTATAATCGACTCAATTTCTTGTTCTTCTTGTGGATTATTAGCTATAAGGCTACATAATCCTTTTATTTCTAAATCATTTGATTCTTCAATTGCTAATATTTTCAGCTCCACACTTTGTCGCAAAATTCGTCTAGACTTCTCCCTTGCTTTCATCATTAGAGCAAATGATGACAATTGAGTGGCTCTCTCATCTATATCCAATCCGTACAAGTTATTTTCTAAGATTAATTTAGGAATATCTCTGCTTATGTAACCAGCTTCTTCATACATTTGATATAGTAAATCAAAAGCATAAACCAATATATGCCCAGAACCTACACAAGGGTCAATAATTGTAATTTCTTCTAGGTTTATTGATTTATATCTAATTTCCTCAAGTTTTGTATTCATTTCTTTTTTTTGTTCAGCAGGTTCTATATAATAATTAAGTGACTTTTTAATTTCTGAATTAGGATTAGCTTCTACCCATAACTGACCCAAAGAATTTTCAACCATATACTGGACAATCCACTTAGGTGTAAAAAATTGTGTAGCAGCAGGTATTTCGTTTTTCTCAGCTTTTTTATTTTTTCTTAATTTAGCAAAAACCTCATCTTTTGGCTCTGCATTATAATACTGGTACAACCATCCAATTACTTCTACCTCTTTAAAGCTATCATCTAATTCTTGATTAACTACTAGTTTAGAAATAATAAATTCACTGTCCAATAAATAATCTGGGAGAAGTAACTCTGTATAATCATTTATTTTTTCGAATAGTGTAGGCAAAACAGTATTCAAATTATTACATTGAGCAACAAATAATTTCCTATAAGCCTTTTCATTGTCGTTTTTCTGAAGCCATTTATTTATTTGTTGGTGATCCACATCTAAAACCATTGTTTCATATTGAAGTAAAATATCAGGTTCATTTTTACCTGTGCTACTAGATAATACGTTGACCCGATCAGGTAAATAGTTATTGACTTCCATATAACGAATTGCAATAATTCGGTTAAACCACGTATAAGCCACTTCTTCAATGAGTTGATCATAACCCACCTTATTCAAACGTTGTTGTAACGTATGAACAGCATGTTTCATTTCTATTGGGAAGGTCTTACCATTAACGATTAATTGTCCATAGTTTTCTTCAATATCTACTTCTTGATTATCTTCGGTAATTCCATATTGTTCAGCTTTAAGTGACACTTTATCAATTAAATCTCGTCTAGCTTCTACCGCAAATTTTTTTAGTTCGGCCTTATTCATTGTTTCACCCCTATATGTAGAGGAGCAGATTGTTCTCTGCCCCGTGTTTATGATTTTACAAAATAATGAGTTTGCAATTCTCTAATTAAGCTCTTCTTCAATGATTCTATAGCAAGCTCTAAATCTTCTTCAGATTCAATTATATTGACTTGACTAAAGAAGGAGTTATACAACTCTTGCTCTGTGATTGTTTTAGGTTCCCTTTTAACTGTGTCTGTATCTTCCCTTAATTCTTTTAGCATTTCACGTGCTTTTGATTTTGTTGAACCAACAATGTCGATAAGTTGTTGTTGATTGATTCGAGCACTAGAGATTCGTTCGCTTTCTTTAATCTTATCGTAAATTTGTTTTGCTTGTTCTTTTCTAGATTGAATATAATCTACAATCGTTTCATGTTGAGAATACTGGTCCAGTAATGCTTGGATTGCTTCAATTGATTTATCGGACTGAACTAATACGGCTTGTTTTTGTTTTTCGGTTTCTTCTTGTATGAGACTCTGAAGATCATTAGTTAGCTCTGGCAAACGGCTAATATCTTTTGTTGGTTCTTCCTGCAATAAAATTTGTTTCATGCGTTGAGCTATGTCTTCTAACTTTTCGTTGTGAATGATTTCTAAGTCATGTTGATGTTCTTTGAGTGCTTGCACGGCTTTGTCAAAATTGTTTATAGGGTTACCATTATAAAAACCTTGTAGTTTTTCTAAAACGTCGTACCATTCCTCAATATCATCTTCATACTGAATAAATGTTCTACAAAATTGTTCTGGATTTCGAATTGAAAGTAATTTTTGGGTATCATTTGCAACCCTATTAATATCCTTTTCACCCGGATATAAATAACCACTTGTTAGATCTTGTTGACGTCGTCTTTTTCTAATTTCTTCAATAGGATTTACAAATTCTTCTTTGACTCTTTCTCGTAAAATTTCCTCATAAGCTTCATAAGTGTCATGTGTTTGTGTAATAGAGAAGAAATCACGGACTAATGCAATCAAATCTTGTTTGACTTGGCTATCCATCTCTACGATTGGTAAGACTACAATACGATCTCGTTCAGATACTTTTTCCAATCGATCATAAAATTTGTTGGAGTTAGGGTTAAATGGCTCGCCTGCATACGTGAATCGTACTTTTCCAGCATTCATTAATCCCATTAATATAGCGATGGTATCTTGTTCTTCCCACCCGTAAGGAACTGCTTTGTATTTTTGCACAACTTGTTTTAACGTTCTTTGGTCATGTGAACGTTCCAACTCTTCAATAAAATGTTTCACTTCATCCATTGCGTTGTGGTTCAGATCACTGAACAAGCTCTGTTGACCTAAATTCTCAGCTACTTGTTCCCACTCATTTCTACTGTTTTTAAACGAAATGGGTTCTTCAATATAATGAAATTTCGTAAATGTACTTCGAATTAACATATTCATTGCATGGTCAACTTTACTTTGAAAATTGCCGCTAAAATCACGAAGTTGACCTTGAATATAAAATCCGGCATTCTCACAAGCTTTTGCTAATAGCTCTTCTGCCTTTTGCGAATATTCATCTACCTCAGCAAGCTTTGTCTCAAATATACGTTTTTGCTGCTGGGTCGTTGTACTAGATTGTTTACGACGCACATAACTATCGACTTGTTGGATATAGGCAAGTGCACTCTCAGCTTCTGCTACATTCTCTTTATCTAAAAGAATAATTAAATGACCTGAATTGGCCTGAAGTGCCGCCTCTGAATCAGTCATCCCTTCTGTAAACACTTGCATGGTTAACTCATGATTCATTTGACCTTTTACGTAGCTATCGAATCGTTTATTGTAATCAAAGTGTTTCGTCTGCTCATTATGTTTGTATTCATACTTCGGATGACGATACATGACATTGAAAAACAAGTTCCCAAGTCGTTCTTTAACCGCTGCTGAATTATACTCTTCTACACGAATTTCACGATTGATTTCTTGTTCTTCATCTGACAAGAAGGAATATGAACCATCCGCATGTTGTTCAATGAACATGGCTGTTTGCAGGCGATTTAATGATTCCTTGATTTTATATTCTAACGGCTGACGTTCATCATAAATGGTTTCAACCATTAGGGTCGCAATGTTACTAGGTGCTGATTTAATTTCATCGATCCCTTTGATTAAGTAAAGAACTTGAAGTACTTTTACATCATACTCTTTTAATCCCTCATCATTACGTGCTCGATCCTGAGCTCTTGCAATCGTACCTGTAATCGATGATTCTAGATAATCTCGAATAGAAGGATAAAATTCCGCCATAGTCACCATATTATCGACATTCTCATCAGCGTTTAGTTGCGCTGCCTCTTGGAAGGCTTTAAGCAATGAACGTTCACCACGAGATGTGTGTTGTCCTCCTTCACCTAGATTACGAATTTTTGTAAATATCATTTGAAGTAATTCAATCTGATAAGGGACAAATGGATAAAAGGATACAAACTCTTCTATGCTTCGATAGCCTGATCGAAGTTGTGTGTTCTTAGTATCAAAAGCGAGTCTGTTATGAATGAGCTTTCCTTCTTGGTCATGAATCGTTTTTAACGTTTCCTCTCCGACATCTTTCTTCTCTAAGAGACGTTTCTTGATGACTTCATCTGTATTGGCACTAGATAAGTTGATTTTTGTTTCAAAACGACCTTGGATTTTTGAGAAGTCTTTTGTACTATCAAGATCTGATACAGTTGATTCCAATTTTTCTTGTGAAGTCACAATGACCCATGCTTGACCTTGACTTAAATCACCTAATTTTTCAGTAATCGTTTGTAAGTTAAGCATTAAACTGGTGTTATTACCGATATATTGGCCGATTTCATCCGCTAGAAAAACTAAACGATAATCTGGGCCTTGTTTTTTACAATAATCAGCCACAAGTTCTGCAACACGTAAAGCATCTATCGAAAACCATTCTCTACTCATCGCAAAGAAGGTTTCAGCTGTGTCTTGGTCATAACCTACAGATTCTAATGCTTTAATGACTTTCTTTTTTCGTAATAATATCTTTAAACGGAACTCTTCCCAAGCTGTACCGTTTTGATCATAGATGGCTTGCTTAAATTCCTCGTACTTTCCATCTTCATCTAATTGACGTTCCATTTCTGCTACCCAAAGTGTATCTGAATAGCCAAGATGGTTATTAAACACTCTTAGGAATACTTCAATGATTCGTTCTTTTTCTGAATCCTTAGATGAAGATGTGGATCGTGAATCAATATTAAAAAGTAAAGCATCCGAATTTTTCTCTGACACTTGCCGCATCATACTTAGTAACTCTTCGTTGTCTGTTTTATCCTGGAAATAATCAGCTGGGGTTCTCTCTGCAATCGCCTGATTATGTAATAAGTAGGACAAGATTTTTAAGAAGTGTGATTTACCAGATCCGAAGAAACCAGAAATCCATACACCTACTTTAGTTGATGGTTGGTCATAAACAGCTAAATAATTACGGTAAAAACGATCTAAATAATGTTCACTTTCTTCTGTTAAGACATACTCATCTAGTTCCGTTTTGACTACATTCTCTTCCATTTGCTCCGCTTGAACAACGTTATTAATTGGCCGGAATATGTCTTTTTTAAATAAGTCTTTAATTTGCATATTTGTACCTCCCCTTTAAGATAAGCGCGATAATTGATAATCATCCTCATAATCAAGAATGTTAAATAGTTTCAGTCTTAACCCTGTAAATTCTCCTGGATAGAATAATACAATTGGTTTTTTATAGCCTTTACTTGATATAGCTTTTAATAACTGACTCGATCGCAGAAATGGGTGTGCAGTCCCTACTCCCGTAATAAATATCAAATCCGCTTCTTCCGTTGTATCCCTAAACTGTTGAATCATCGTATTACTTTCATTCAAGATTGGTTCGATAACATCATTTAAGCCACGTAACCCTTCTTCTTCTGCCACTTCATATAATTCTTCAAGTTCGTCTTCTTCAAAAAATGATAATAGAAATTCAAATAAATTCACTTCTTTGATGTTAATCTTAGTTCGCTTCAACATATTTTTTATATAGACACGAACTTGCAACTCATCTTCTGGTGGATAGTCCAAAACAAAGTGAGGAATATCACTCCCAATTCCTTTTGGTTGGGTGAATCCGTCCTGGTTAATTCTTTTTTCCATTTGTTCTAAACGCTCGTATGTCGACTTCATGACTCATTCACCTTTTCTAAAACTGAAAAAGAATATAACAGCGGAACGTTCTTTTCAGCGTATGTTTTTAAATCCTGATTTAGATGGATCGGTTTTATGATATATTTTGTCTGATCAACCTTCTCAAGCATTCTTGCTTCTAAATAAAACATCAGCAAAGAATTTATCAGGCGTTTAATGGTTTCAGGCCTCCAACCGTTAATCTTTTCACTGACATTGGCTTTATCTTCAAAGAAGTAATGAAAATCGTTACGATACAACAATTCCTGCTGTTCGTACTTATAAGCAATAATTTCCACATAAAATTCGAGTGGTATTCGGTAAACTTGAAGAAACGAATACAACGTTAATGCCTTTCGATCATAATCATTAGCTCTTAAGAAACCCTGTTTCAATTCATCTTCAAGGGCTGCTGCACGGTTGTACACCATATTAAATCTATTTTTAATGCTGAGAGGACTTCTCAATTGAAATAAATTTTTATCAGTAACTTCCTCCAATATTTCTTTTTTTGACTTATCTTGGAGCATAAGTTCAATAACTACTTCAATATCATTTTCTGACCATTTTTCTTTAGTAAACCCCGCTGAATATTCCATATACTCTATCAGCCTACCTTTTTATCCGACATTAGTTTGTTTAATGACTTGATCGACAACTTCAAGTCGACGCTTTCCACATTGTTGACGAATAATGGTTGTATAATCCCCATTTTTAACAAGTTTGTTCGTATTAGTTATGTACAACTTTTGAATTAACTCCACCATTTTTGATTCATTAACCTCATCTTCCCAATATTTATCAATAACTAAGTTAATAGACGCCGCTAAATCACGCTGTGTTTTTTGAAACAGTTTAACTTCCATAATGAAGTCACCTACTCTTACTTTTTTTATACTTTATCTTTATTTTATATGTAGTTCTTTGGTAACACAATAGATATGAAAAAATAGCAATATATTTTCTCTGCACCGCCATTAAATATGAACAAAAAGGTATACCACCGTTGTGAATTTATTATATTTTAATAATTGCTATATATTAATATTTTCCCAACCCTCCCAATTGACAGGATAGGTCATATTTATTATATGCAAAAGGGTGCGCAAATTTCTGCACACCCCAAAACCCTTGTAAATAGTCAGTTAAAACTAAGTCGTTCTCTACCAATTATTCTTTCGAATCCGATCGTCCATCAGAATTGCATATAAATATGACGGAGCTTGGAAATTCTGAAGGGGCACCGTATTTTCCAATGGTACATACTTCATTGCATCTTTAAATGTATTTTTCGATATAGAACGATTGGTCCTACTCAACTTAATAAGATTGCCCTCCACTTTATATGTAAATTTTCCTCCTCTTATTTGAGTGAAAGGTTGTCCTTCGAATTCCACTACTCGTTGCCATATCAATTCTATCATTCAGTATACTCCTCCTTAATTGGTAGTTATGTCTTTTTAAAGATTCAGTTCTTCTAGACTCATATAGGCAGCAGCGCTACCAGTACCAAACTTACTAAGTAGTTTATCTTCATTATCTTGTAACTTTAATAGAACACTTTCTTCGGCCTCTATTCCATCAAATTTTTTCCTACCTTTTTCTGGACCTTCCTCAATAACAAACCATTTGCTAGGCTCGAATACACAAACCACTTTCTCGTAAAGGAGTATCTTATTTAGCAATTATCTAATAAATTTCTGGGTTTAATTCATTATTTTGAATCACCATCCTGATTCACTCCAATAGGTAGATTGCTATTTATGATATTGTTCTCCGTGGTGCATTTAAATCAGGTTTATTTCATCCTAAATCTCATATTTTACTACAATAAATTCTTAACCAAAGTTCCATCGACAAATTTATAAATAATATCTTTATTTTTATTCCAAAAGGATGGTTTTATAGTATTTACCAATTCCTTTCTACTTGATATCCCTGGTTTTATCACTAATTCTCCTGTTCTGCCTAGAATCAATAAACTCCAGCCATTTGTTACACCAGCATAATAATTAACGTCATCCTTAAAATCTTCTAGTATAACTAATTCTTCTTCCGTAAGCTCTCTCGGTGATATAAAAACAAAGAGAAAGAAATCCTCACTTATTTCTCTAATTAAGTCACCATGATGATTTAATTCAAAAAGCCAAAACTTACCAACGGGATTTTCAAACCGACCAACCCAATTGCTTTTCTTCCAATATGTATCTTCCCGTTTAGAAAATATCCCCATTACTGGATGTACCAAAACTGGATCCGTCTTTGCTAGTCCGGCTAATGAATTTGAAGATGTTTCAGTAGTTTTAGACCGACCTTCAATAATATCTCGAACTCCAAAATCTTGTATACGGTTAAATAATTTCTCAGGGACAATGGGCCATAGTGCGGAAATTAAATCATACTCCTGAAATTCACCTTCCCATTCATCGGCTTTAAGAGCAGCTGGTAACATATTATCATCTATCAATTCTCTTTCATGTTTAAGTAGATTTAATGACTGTGACTTAACAAAAACTATATTAGAAGATACCATTATTTTCTTTGCACCTAATAGTTTACCAATCATAATTAATTTTTCAGTTTTATTTAAATATCTTAAATCTAAACTTTTGAAGTTTATTTCATCTGTATCAACAAAATCAGGTACATTGTAATTTTCCTCAATATATGACTTTAAGTCCACTAATGGTAGATTTACAGATGTATCAACTGTATTTTTAAGAAGAAATTCAGTTAAACTTTCAAATTTTTTAAAGACATAGTCCCATATTAATAGCACTTGTTTTTCATTCAGTAAGTTATCATATTCTCTTAAATGTAATTTTACTGACTTTATAACTTTTTCTGCTAAAAGATTTGCAAGTTCTTCAAACTGTCCTTTCAATGAAGTACTTAAACCCGTAATATTATTCCTATCCACTGAAATATCAGGTCTTTCTGACCCTACGAAGTTTATAATACCATTTCTTGTTAAATCCCTTTTATGATCAAGGTCATAATTTAAACCAGTATCATTAACATAAACCCCATCGACTAAAGTCGCAGATGCACGATATAAACACTCTTCAAAATTTAATATACGCCAATCTAAGATATCTAGATTTGGTAAAGGTAAACTTAATAAAAAGCTATATTCAATATCTTTACTTGAAACCTTTATCAAATCAATTTTAATATTATCCTTAACTCGTAGATAATCTTCCATTGGGTTATATCCATCACTAAAATATCTATAATCAGAATACATTAGCTTTATCTTTTCTATTTCTCGATCATTAAAGGTGAATAATGTATTCCATGGTTCTAGTACTACAGTTTCATTAGTGTTAAATTTAATTTGCACATCAACTGATTGATCAGGTATTCCAATAAAGCTATAAATATATCTATAAATGTTGGTATTCCAAATTTTGATTAAATCAGGATATTCTCTTTTATAAGGATCTTTATCACTTCCTTTTATTAAGAGTTTTAAATCTTCTTCCATTTTTATATCATTAATATCAATTTCCGGATTTAAATAAACCTTAATTAAGGTGCCGTGAGTTCCAATTTCCTCAAGGTCCAATTCATCAGGATTCATAAAATAAAAATGTTCATGTGGTCCATCAATTGAGAAACTAATACTTTTTAAGTGATCCTCTGTCTCATTTAAAGGTACTGTAGTAACTTCTATCTTATCTCCAATCATGAAACAGGAAAGTATTCCAATTCCAAATTGTGATGTTGGTTGAAAATTACTTATCCATGTAGATTTTAATTTTTGAAACTCTCGTGATTTATAAAATGAATTTCCAATATTAAGAAAATATTTCTCCACTATCTCTTTAGTCATTCCGATTCCGTTATCTCGACAGTAGATATATTTTCTTTTTGTATTATTTTCAATAACCTCTTTTATTCCAAATTCTATATTTCCTCTTTTATCAACTTTGCGCTCTTTCATTATTGCAGTCATGCATCTAGAAGCATCGAGGGCATTTTGATAGAGTTCCCTTAAACATAAAAATCTATCTTTATAAAGACCTACTCCCATTAATAATTCTAATATTTTTGTTTGATTAAGACTAAATTTCAAGTTGTTTACTGGTGTAAATTTTGACTCATTATATCTTATTTGACTTCTGTCAACATTTTCTGAAATATTCAAATGATACTTATCTGCATCTGTACCCATACGACTAAAATATTTTATCTGATTAAAAAAATCAAAATAATTAGAGATTTCAACGTCTATCCAGTTTAAATAGTCTTGAATAAAATAATATAAACTTGGTTCATCACAGTAAGCCATGTATTTGATTTTCTTTCTTCCATTTTCGTCTGTTTCATTTAATGAGTAATTGATTCCTTGGAATTTCACACGCCAATGCTTTAAGCTTTCTTTTGAAACTATCATTTTTTCAACGAATAATGACCTTGGCGCTCTGTCATGACTAAAATGTAAGATATCTCCCAGTCTAAGCATTACTGCAACAAATTGAAGATTTGCTGTTTGAGGTCCATAGTAATTTGTTTGTAATGGTAAGCTTTTCACAAAATCCATTGATTCTCCATGAGCTCTACAAACTTTCCCCAAGTCCTTAGCTAAAGCTTCCCCCCAAGCCCCACCTAAAGTGTTTATAAATCTATTTGATAGGTTTTTAATATATGTCTCAACGCGTTCAGCATGAGTGATTCTTACAAAATCATAACGCAATAAATCGCTAAATTCTAAATATAATTGGACATTATTTTTCTCTTCTAAATTTTTAAACTCCTGGGAGTAACCATTTCTAAAATCTTGATATTTTATAAGTCTTGTAGCTAAATCTCGTTGAAATTCACTCTCATTTGAAAAAGAAAATATAAATTCCTTTGTGTTTTCGAAGTCATCAAATAAATATTGTTTATTATCACTAATGACTTTTAAAGCTTCAGAAAACTTATATGGCTTTTTTCCATCATTAGGCATAGGATTTTGAATTGAATTCTTGGTAAAACCA
This sequence comes from Virgibacillus sp. JSM 102003, assembly GCF_041949995.1. NCBI lineage: Bacteria > Bacillati > Bacillota > Bacilli > Caryophanales > Bacillaceae > Virgibacillus > Virgibacillus sp. JSM 102003. The sequence continues at coordinate 33,954 of NZ_JBHFQH010000012.1, read as the reverse complement.
TCTTTTCCCTCAGTCATAGTAAGGAGTTTTAGTTCCCAATCAGGAAGAGCCATTGCACAATCATGTAAAAAACCAGACATATATAAAAGAAATATTTCATAGCTACTTAAATTTTTTATGGAATCTTCCCCAATTAACGATTCTATATTTTCTATTATTTTTAAACTATGGGTTTCATCATGTATGTCAAACTCTGGTAGCTGATTTATAATTAACTTTAAATGAATTGCTGCTTCTCTGCTTACTTCTTCTGCTAAAACAAATAATTTACGAGAAATATCATCCTCGGCTTTACCACTTAATACTTCCAATAGACCCACTAACACTCATCTCCTTTTTACCTTTTCTTTATTTTACCAAATCTAAGTTTGAAATTAATATTCTATTCATACTTCTTTTAAACCTCATTTACTTATGATAAGGCTCCCCCCGATTAATCCTAAACCCCCGATAAATCTGCTCCAACAATATAAGCCGCATTACCTGGTGTGGAAACGTCATTTTAGAAAATGATAAGGCGAGGTTACTTCGCTTCTGGACTTCATGACTGATGCCTAATGATCCGCCGATAACAAATGCTAGTTTACTTTTTCCATAGGTGGCGAGCTCGTCCATTTTGGCTGCAAGTTGTTCGGAGCTTAGCATTTTGCCATTGATCTCGAGTGTAATGACATGGGTATCCTGCTTGATGTTCGCGAGAATGCGTTCGCCTTCCTTTTGTTTTACTTCGATCATTTCAGCGTCGCTCATGTTTTCAGGGGCTTTTTCATCGGCGACTTCGATGATTTGAACTTTTGCATAGGTACTTAACCGTTTTAAGTATTCGTCAATGCCCTGCTTAAGGTATTTTTCCTTTAATTTTCCTACCGCAATAATTTTTATGTTCATTGAAATTCATTCCTTTATGCACTTCTTTTGTTTACATTGTATCAAAGAATGACGATACCGCATTACAGTATCGCCATTTCATTCAATTAATCAGACTTCCTCTGTTCTTCTCTTTGCTTTTTCATGAAAAGGGACAATGGCTGTTCTGATCCAGTCATCAACTTATAGACATATGTGGAAGTAAGGTTATAACTGTTTTCAATACTTTCTGCTATATAGTTAGTTCGTTCGAAAAGGATGGATCGAAACTGATCAATTTGCCTTAACGTTTTCTCCATTAGGGCTTCCTGGTTTTCCAGCCGGTTGATAACTTGGTCCTGGTTATCGTCTTGTGTGGAAATCCGCTCTGACATCTGCTTGTTGAGATCATATAATTCACTCATGTTTGATGCGAGTGACTGGCTTGAAGTTTCATATTTTCCTAGCTTATCTACAATAGCCTGATTCGATTCGCTTAGGCGATTGACTTGTTCTGCAATCTCCTTATTTATTAGGCCGCCGTTTTCTATGATATCCTGCAATTTCGCATTATTGCTGTCTAACGTTTTCAGCCATTGGACAGCCTGATTCTCGAATTTTTTATGCTGCAGGTTACTTTCTTTTAATGCTTCCAGCTGCTTGCCAACTTCCTGCCACCTGCCTGCTTGCGTATTATTTTGGTGATGGTATAACGATTTTAAGTCACGGAAGGAATTGGATAATGATTTATTCAGTTCTTTCTGTTCTTTTATCATCTCGGAGAAATAATCTACGCGAAAGTATCCCTGGTTCGGCTCCAGAATATCGCTGTCATTCATATAGACGTCTGGATGATCATTATTATTAATATATAATCCCATCGCACGCTCACTTCCTTATTCATAGTATTGTATTATCCTATGCGGATTATGAAAAGACGGGACAATAATCCAGATGAAGCAAGTTAAAAATGTTTCACCATTTTTGCATGAATATTGCGTTAATTCACTATATATAGTATATTGTGAACAATATCTTTTATAGTGTTAGTACCATCACATCATGTACGATAATGGCAAAATCATTGAAAGATGATGACGCAAAGCTACAGGGGCTAAGTTGGGTTATCCAATATGTCAGCCAGCTTTCGAATACACTCCTTATTCCTGAAAGGGGGATGTGATTTGGATACAGAAGATGTTCTTAAGATTATTAACGATGATATTAAAATGCTTAAATCTTTGATGTATCAGGTTAAAGCGAATGGAAGTGATTTTACAGATCCATCATTAGTACAAGTTAGTCAACTACTAGATGTGAAGCTAAACCAACGAAATCAACTTTTGTCGATTTATACAAATGAACTCAATTAATCCTATTTTTATGTTTTTCTGGTACTAACACTGCCTTTCTATACTCCGACCATTTGTGGGGTATAGCTTTTTTTGCAAGAAAACACCCAGTTGTATGGTAAAATAGTAGGGTACTAATTTTACAATTTTATAGTTGGATGTGAAACGATGAGTATCGAAAACAAACCAAATAAATGGATAGTAACTATGCTAATCACTCCTATCCGCTTCTTCACCAGAAGACGTTCAAATATAGTAATTGAACAGAATGACACACTTCACATGAAACCACCTTACATTATTTTATCCAACCACGTAAACAACTGGGATCCACTGATTCTGAATAGTTATGTAAAGGAACCGATTTCTTTCATTGCTGCTGACCCTCTTTTTCGAAATCCTTTCTTAAAAAGAATATTAAACTATTTTGGTGCCATTCCAAAGATGAAATTCAAAAACGATACGAGCACGATAAGGGGTGTTCTGAAGGCTAAGAAGCATAATCGTGTTATCTGCATTTTCCCAGAAGGAAATCGAAATTGGGACGGTGACACGGAGCCGCTTATTTATTCAACCGCTAAATTAGTTAAGCTGTTGGACATCCCTGTTGTGATTGCAACGATTCGCGGCGGGCATCTGACTCATCCAAGGTGGGCAGCTAATCATCGCAAAGGCTTAATTTCTATCTCCTATAAAAAAGAATGGGATCAGGGAGCGTTCTCAAACGATTCACCTGACGTCATTAACCAGAAACTAACCGAGGCGCTTTACCATAATGAAATGGAATGGCAGTCTGGGGTTGCGGGTGAATATCAGGGGAAAAATCTAGCAAACTACTTGGAACGCCTGTTGTTTGTTTGTCCACATTGTAGAAAACCTGGACAGCTTCATTCGCATGATGACCTGTTTGAATGTCAGAGCTGTGATTACACCGTTCGTTACACATCCTTAGGGACATTTGAGCAAGTGACGTACCCTGCCTATTATTCTACTCCCCGTGATTGGAATAAATGGCAGCTTGAATTTTTGAGAGGAACCTTACTTGACCCAGATTGGCAGCAAAGTTGGAATGAGGCAATGCAGGATCATGTGAAGCTGTTTTTATCCTGGAATGCTCAACCATTCCGGCTTATTTCAAAAGGAGATTTAGAGTGGAATAATACAACAATCACGTTTAATGGTGATAACAAGGAAAACTACGCGTTTGCCTTTCAGGATATGGAAGGGATTAATATACAGTTTCATCATAAGCTGGACTTCTTTTATGAAGATCAATTTTACCGATTTGTATTTTATCAGCCCCATACCTCAGCGTACAAATGGCTAATGGCTATTAAAACGGCACAGGCATTGGAGTCTAAACAATCAGGTGAGGTGATATCATGAGTAACTCCTGGTCATTAGTGCTCGACTTTTCTCTTTTATCTTTTTTAATTGTTATTGCCGCTGTGTTAAAAGCAAGAATTCCAGCATTGCGAAAATTAATTGTGCCAACGTCCATGATTGCGGGTTTCCTTGGGTTAATCGTCGGACCTGAACTGCTAGGATGGATAAACTTTGATAAGGATTTACTTGGAAACCTGGTTTACCATCTAATGGCCATTGGCTTTATTGCTTTATCGTTAAAGGAACGGGAAGTGGAAAACAGCCCGGCAATTATCAACTCAGGCCTTATGATTGTTTCCACGTATTTAATTCAGGGATTGGTCGGTTTTGGTCTATTCATGATCCTTGTCGAAACATTTTATCCGGACTTTTTCCCAGGTGTCGGATTATTACTGCCACTCGGATTCGGTCAGGGTCCCGGACAAGCATATTCGATCGGTACACAGTGGGAAGAACTGGGACTAGTTGGTGGCGGGAATCTTGGTTTAACGATTGCCGGGATAGGTTTTATCTGGGCGACGGTTGTCGGGATTATCCTGATGAACCTATTAGCCCGCAGCAAAAGGTTCCAGCAAAGTGAATCTTGCCCAGTCAAAACACATAAACAAATGGTAGAAAGGTCCGAGCCAGATGAAATTTCATTAAGTGATGCAATCGATAAGCTAACCTATCAAATAGCATTAATCGGCTTCATTTATCTTGTTACCTATTTGACTATATACGGGTTAGATAAAGTATTGACGCCACTTGGAACATTTGGAGCAACTTTTGCCCAGTTAATCATTGGATTCCACTTTTTAATCGGAAGCTTGTACGCGATGTCTTTCCGAACTGTTTTAAATCGATTAAAAAATGCAGGGCTTCAGCTTGAACATTCACCGAACAACTTTTTACTGCAGCGAATTTCCGGTTTTTCGTTCGATTACATGATAACCGCATCAATCGCCGCTATTTCGATCTATGCATTACAGGAGTATGCTGTCCCGATTCTAATATTAACTACTTTAGGCGGCTTTGTAACCATCGCATTTTTACTTTGGATCGGACCGCGTGTATTTCCTCTGGATAAGCTGCCAAACGTATTAGGATTTTACGGAATGCAAACCGGTACAATATCAACTGGAATGGCACTATTAAAGGCCGTAGATCCAAAGTTCCAATCCAATACAGCAGATAATATGGTGATGGGAAGTGCGACAGCAATAATGTTTGGATTTCCTTTATTGCTGCTGTTAAATGTCCCAATCGTTGGGTATGTTCAAAACCAGCCAATCATGTATCTCTATACATTTATTGGATTGCTTGTTTATTTCCTGGCGCTAGTTGGGGCCTTGCTTTACAGAACACGAAAAACGGTATAGTTAGTTGGATGGGAGCGGTCAAATTGTTGCCTGAAACTTTTTGGACTAATCCAATAGGCAGCCAAAGAATGCTTTCAGCTTTTAAAGAAGGGGGCAGTCTTATTTTTTGTCCCGCTTCTTATCCAGGATGGACCTTAGTTCTTCAATATCTTCTTCAGACAGGTCTTCATCCTGAATGAATTGAACGAGCATCGATTTCAAGGTGCCGTCATAGAATCGTTTTACAAAGGAGTCTGTTTTGGCACGTTGGCATTCGTCTTGTGAATAAAGTGGGTAGAATGTGTAAACTCTCTGATTTTTATAGACGCCGACGACTTCTTTTTTAGTGAGCCTATCCAACAGTGTACGTACGGTTTTCGGTTTCCAGCTCGTTTGTGCCTGCAAGGATGAAATGATATCATTTGCTGTTTGCGGTGCTTTTTCCCAGAGCACTTTTAAGACTTCCCATTCCGACTCTGAAATAGTGGGTATTTTATTCGTCACGTTATTCCCTGCCTTTACCTTTTAATAGATGCCTTTATCGTACAAAATGGATTTCGTAATTTCAGCAGCTGTACTGCCACTGGCATGATGGTCGCTTTCGATATTAGTTGCGAAAAAATACGTATTGTTTTTTGTTTCTACATATCCAATGAACCAGCCATTCACATTTTTCCCGTTGACCGTTCCTGTGCCGGTTTTACCATAGAGCGTTGCACTGTCTTTGGTCTCTAGTTTGATGGCATCTTTTATGAATTGAATGTTCTCACCATCAAATCCAAATTGGTTTGTATAAAAGTCTTTGAGTGTCTGCACTTGCTCAATCGGTGAAATTTTTAAGGAAGATTCGAGCCAATAGTCTTCGATTCCGCCCGACAGATTCTGATTGCCATACTGTATTTTATCAAGGTAAGATACAATGTTTTTCATTTGTACCTTTTTGTCCAATTGCTGGAAGTACCAGGTTACGGAATTTTCCATTGCAGTAAATAAATTTTGGTTCTGGTTCCAGCTTTGATAAGGATACGAGTTCCCATTCCATTTCATGTAGTTGTCATTTCGTGTGATGACTTCGGACTCCGATGCAAATAGTGCACTGTAAATTTTGTACGTTGAATTTGGCGAAACCCGTAATGTGCTTTTATCTTTATTATAGATATTGTATTGTTCCTCCTGCAAATCGTACAGTACAAAGCTACCTTCATATTCACTGAAAAATGCGCTTAAATCCTCATACATTGTCTGCTTATTGTCGAAATTAATCCTGTCATCACCATAAGGCATTGCAGAAACAATTGGTATCTGACTCACAACAACCCCGATAAGAAGTATAAAAATCAGGATGCTTTTCAGTTTTAGCAGCTTTGTTTCAGATCTAAAGGCTGCAATATGTTCAATCCGTTTTTTTAATTGTTTTTTTGAACTAGCGATTTGGTTAACCATTAAGAAATGACTTGGAGAATAGGATTTATCAGCAAACATAATAATTGTGTTTCCGTATGCTGTATGCTGGTATTGATCCAATGTACTTAGGACAGCTCTGTCACACGCGATTTCTCGGTCCAACCGCATTTCCCTGAACGCCATCCAGATCAATGGATTAAACCAGTATAAAATTTGGAATAGGACGATCAGATAATTTGTGGCAATGTCTTTATATTTATAGTGATGTAATTCATGCAGTAAAATGTATTTTATTTCATCCATGGACAGACACGCTTCAGCATGACTCGGCAGGACTATATAGGTTTTAAATATCCCGAACGTCAATGGAGATTTGATCAGTGGCGATTTTCCCAACACCAGTGGTCGTGATACATTCAGCAGTTGTTTGCACTGTTCGAATAATGATAGAACCTCGCTATTCGTTAGCAGGGTTATGGACTTTTTTATTTGTCGCAGTTTTATCCATGCGTGAATGGAAAGAGCAATCAATACGAGCATGCCTGCAATCCATATAATGGTTAAAACGTGATTCAAAAATGTTAAATCAATCCGGTTAACGGATGTTGAAAAATCGTGCATCCAATTTCCGTTTTCCCATGATCTATCGTTTTCGGTTGTGGTAACGGATGGTAGCGGATTACTGTTTTGGTTCCCGTTCCACGTGAACTTATCTCCAAATTTTAATAATTGGGTTGGCATATAAGGTAATAGTAAAGCTATTAGTAACAGGAACCAGAGATTATATTTCCATTTGGATGACAATTGGTTCTTAAAAATTTTTCGGATCAGCATGATAACGATAGTCATGATAGAAGATATGAACATACTAACAGCCAGATGGAAGAAAGACATTTATTTATCTCCTTAATCGAAGGTATTTGCTAAAAGCACCTCTATTTTACCACTCGAGTCCATTTTATCGCCATGGAAAGAAATGCAAAAAAGAAGGGTCACACATGCCGTTCCTGACTGACATGTGTAATCCCGGATTTTCTTATTTAAAAGCGTTCAGTGTGATTTCGGCAGCCTTTGCAATCAGTGCATCATCATATTCGGCATTCTCTGTATCGCGCCGGGACATAATTGCAATGACGATTGGTTCTTTGTTCGGGGGCCATACAACGGCAATGTCATTTCTTGTTGCGTAGGTTCCGGCTCCGCTTTTATCAACAACTGTCCACTTTTCAGGTGCGCCTGCACGTATTAATGGATCTCCTGACTCATTGCCTGTCATCCAGTCGATAATTAATTCACGTTTATCGTCTGGCAGAAAGTCTCTAAGGACGACCTTCTTCAGATTGGTGGCCATAGCCTTCGGTGTGCTTGTATCACGCTTACTCCCCGGTGTGAATTCATTCAATTCGGTTTCGTATCGTTCAGGCTGGGTCACGTCATCACCAATGTCACGTAAGGCTTGCTCAAATTTATCAGGGCCCCCAATCGTCTCAAGTAGAAGATTCCCCGCAGTGTTGTCACTTTTTCGGATGGCTGCTTCACTTATTTCCAACAGCGTCAATCCGGTATCCACATGTTTTTCGGTAACCGGAGAATAAGTAACCAAATCGTCATTGGTGTACGTAACGACTTTTTCAAGATCTTCTATGTTGTTTTGCTTAAGCAAGATTGCTGCAGCCAAAGGCTTGAAGGTAGATGAATAGGCAAAACGTTCATTCGGTCGGTATTCGATGGTTTGATTCGTCCCTGTATCCATTGCATAGACACCGAGTTGGGCGTCAAACTCATTTTCGAGCTGTACAAACTTTTCCTCCTTATTGATCGTTTGCTTTGAATCATTCTCTTTGTCGGATGATGTATCGGTCTTATTATCTGCATTTCCGCATGCAGTAAGTAATGTTAGTAACAGCAGCGTTATGGACAGTGTAAACAGGTGCATGCCGATTTTGTAGGGGCTTCTTTTTCTCATATTGGTACCTTCTCTCTATTAGATAGAATTGATCATATTTGTTTTCTTCGTTTACGAAACGTTATTTGTAAGCATTTTATACCTCCCTATTAACTTAATTGACTACAACCGTAGTCAAATATTACAATTGTAGTCTATAAATGTCAAGCCAATATTTTAAAGTAGTTTTACACAATCTTGAAGTGTTTCTGTGAAGTGGAAAATGATGTGGGCAAGTATGTCATAATGGAATAAGAAAAGGTTTCGATTACAAAGACATCTGATGATAATACCTGGTAGCCAAACAGTTATTGTTAAAGAAGTCTTGAAAGTTAAACAATCGGGCGCAGTTACAGAAGTAGTTCCTTGGCTTAAGCGGCCAGATTGAGCTTCTAAAATACAGGAAACGTATATTGTGTTAAAATAAAGAAAATACAAAGTGGCGGTGATTTTATGGGATTTATTAAATCCTCAGAAGAACTTATGAATCGCGTAGAAAATATGGATCATGATAATTCAGTTTTTCAATTTTCTATCCCAGGAAAAGAAAAATTTACCCTCGTACTACAGGAAGAGGATGAGAATTCAATCAAATCCGATGTAGAAAAAAACCCTCAACTTAAACAGATGATCGAGGAAAGCAAAAGTGAATATAAAAAAGGAAAAGGTATGTCAACTTCAGAGTTATTAGATTCACTTTCTGCAAAGGATTTCGAATAGTGGGTACCCAAAGTATAATCTGGCTCCCAATTGTAAGAGAAAAGGCTTCTACAGTTTAGGAGTGAATATTTCACATCAGAAGAGACTCTGGAATTCATGTTTAAATTGATTTTAGATGCTGAGGAATTTTTAAAAAATGAGTTTGTTGGAGATACCTATAGAGAGGAACTTGGAACCTATAAGGGTTTATCCCGAATCGTTGTTAGAAAATTCCGGGTGTATTATTAGAAAACTTGGCATTCGTTAAAGGGATTCTTATGAAAGCGTATTTTGCTTTCTTAGAACCCCTTATACTCTGGAGTGCAAGCTTTAATATAGATAAGCCTTAGTTGCACTTATGCAGTAAGAAAGGATTTATACTTTCTTAACTGCTGAAGAAAATCTATTATTTCCTGGTGAAAAATAAATACTTCTTTAGCAATAAAAGCCCTGATGATATTGTAGGTGGGCTTATTTTTTATCGAAACTGAAAATAAATATAAGAAAAATCTCAGTTTAATTGGACTGAGATTTTTTATTTTTAATTACAAGCATCACTACAAATACGATGCAAATAGTTATACAAATTATTTTCAAGTGTAATTCTGAATTATGTGTTAGGAAACGGAACTAGTTTATTTATCCCCTCCTTTAATTTGCAAACACGTTATACACATCCGCCCGTTTATTACGTATTATATAAGCAGATTTCATAACATTAGGAGGTGATATGTTTGAGTATTGCAACAGGCACATACTTTATTTATCAAGTACAGCCAGGCGACACATTGTATGCCATTGCTGATCGGTTCGGTAGCACGCTACAGGCTATTGCAGATGCTAATTATCTTTATCCTCCCGTAACCACACCTGACCTGATTTTTCCTGGACAGTTGTTAGTCGTCCCATCTGATTCAACAAATGCCAACTCCACATTTTACGTAGTGGCGCCTGGTGACTCGCTTACTCGAATTGCTCTACGGTTTTCAACAGCTATCGATCTGATTGCTGGAATCAACACAGATATTCAGGATCCCGGCTTGATTTACCCTGGGCAGCCATTAATTGTTCCTGCATTTATTTACACTGTAGAACAAGGCGACACGATTTATCAATTAGAACAACGCTTTGGTATTGCACGAGCCAACATCATTCGTGCCAACCTGGATCGTCCTGGTTTCTCACCAACCACCATCTGGCCGGAATATGCGCTGATTATCCCGCTTGAAACGTCAGAAAATATTGTTGTGATGGACCCTCTACCCGGAACCGTCATTCAAAGCGGACAACGGGTTGCAGGATACGCCCGGGCTTTTGAAGCGACTGTCCTGCATCAAGTGCGCGATAGTAACGGTGTAATCGTTTCTGAAGAGCGATCTGTAATGGCGGATCAGGGAGCACCGGCCTATGGAAGGTTTGAAAGTACTTTACCTTTTGACAGGCAGCCAACCGCAAGCACCGGGGAGATCTGGGTATATATACGCAGCCCTAGAAATAATGAAATACAGGACTTGGTACAGGTGAAGGTGAATTTCAATTCTGTATAAGCAAGCAGACGCATGGGGTGATCATGCGTCTTTTCTAATTCGAATCGCTACTAATTGGAAACTTTTTGCTTGTTAATCCGTATTGAATAAAGGAATTCAAATGAAAAATATCGAAATAATTCGTTAGCGTTTTATAATAAGGAGAATCGTTATGTCCGACTTTAATGTGAATATATTCCAGCACCGGGGAAGTTCGTATAATATAGGCTTGAATTTGGGACAGCAAATAGCTGGCACACCTATCATACAAACCTTTGAAAATATAACCCGTGAACAGATAGACGTTACAAATATGGAAGCCATTTATACAACATTTGCTCCTCATTTACTGGATGAACTTGAAGGTTTGGCAAAAGGTGCACAAATTCCGTGGCAAAAAGCTACTGCACGATTCAGCGGCTATGATGTTCCAAGACCTTTAGCAATGGGCTGTTCTGCGATGGTGACAGATTCGTATTATGTGCGAAACTACGACTTCTCGCCTGCTCTCTATGATGGTTATTTTAGCTTAATCCAGCCCGAAGAAGGGTTTGCATCAGCAGGCTATAATTTGCAGGTTCTTGGCAGGCATGATGGTGTCAACCAGCACGGTTTGGTAGTAGGTTTGCATTTTGTAAGCAATAACGGATATACAAAGGGAATCTCAGCTTGGACTGCAATCAGGATGGTACTTGATACATGCTCTACCGTCACAGATGCAATCGAGATGCTGCGAGAAATTCCGCATGCTGCCTGTTACAATTTTTCCATGGGCGATAAAAAAGGGGACATTGCGGTTGTGGAAGCAAGTCCGGACAGTGTTATCGTGCGGAAAGACGAGGCTTATTTAACATGTGTGAACCACTTTCAGGATAGATCACAGCAGCATAATAATAGAGCAGTCATAACTAACTCAGAGAAACGCCATTCATACATACAAAGCATAAAGAATGAACAGCTGACACAGCAGGAAGCTTTTGATCATTTTCGAGATAAGAAATCTCCACTGTTTTATACGGACTATGAAGAGCTGTTCGGAACGCTGCACACGTTTGCTTATGGTTTCAAGGATTCAAGATTATTGACTGCGATTGCAAGAAGCAATCAAGTAATCGATATTAATTTTGATGATTGGGTTGCTGGCGAAGCTATTCTCGACCAAAAGTTACAGGGGATTATTGAATGAAGGGCTAGGAGTGAGTTTTTATGTACCCGGGGCAAGAACCTATATTCGGAAAGTTGGTCGCGTTGATAGTCGTACTATCTCTCATCATATTTATCTTTAATACAATCATGCGAAAAATACTTAACGTTAAACGAACCAAATTCTTTTCGAAGGATCATGTGAACGATTTACATAAAAAAGGGGACTGGATTATTGGAACACTGACTGTTATTGCAACTATTGTTGCAGCTATTATCTTTTATGACCATCCAAATTTACCTATTAATAATTCATTGGCAGTCTTTATGGTATCGACGGCATTTTTATTTTTGCAAGAGGTATTTCGAGCAGTCATCGAATTTAAGTATAAAAAGGGACAGAATGATTACCTATTTACTATCTTCCAATTAATATTTATGCTTTTTGTTGTTTACTTCGCATTTCAGTCTGGTGGATTTGGATTGTTTCTTGATTTGTTATGACAGTAAAGCCCTAGCTATTTGGATTTACTGTTTACAAGCAAGTCTACGCCTCCATTTGTTTTCTAGCTGGCCCAACGGAAAGAATATTATTGCGTTTAAATGTGCGCACTTGTTTTCGATAGTAACAGTAGGCAAGAATTTTATCATTATTATAATTGATTACACGGATATAGCGCTCCGTTACGTTATTTTCATGGTCAATATAAAAGATAACGATCTTTTCTTTCGTATCAACTGAACGCTGGATTAATCTATTCATTCTCAAACCACCTTTTAAGAACGTTTGTTCGTATTATAACACAATTTGTGAAAAGAATTCGATGATTTTACAAGTTTTTCTGATTATTTTTGCTAAATAGGTGCGAGATTGTGAAGGAAAGGAGAAATTATATTGGAGAAACTTGAACAATTAATTGATTGGGTTGAGGATATTAAAGAAAAAAACAAGAGTAGTGCTTCTTCCTTATATATACTGAAAGATAACAAAGTAATATTGGAACATTATAGTGGTTATCATTCTAATTCTACCGAAGCAGCTCCAATCAATTCATCCTCGCTATTTAACGTAGCATCCGCAAGAAAAAGCTATCTTGGATTAGCGGTGGCTTATGCGCTTTATGAAGAAAAAATCAAAAGCCTTGATGATTATGCAATTGACTATTTTGAAGAAATAGATGAACAACTACTTGGAAAAACCACATTACGGCATTTAGTAACTCATTCACACGGTTTACACGAAAAAGAAGATGGCACTATTTTTAGAGAGTTTGAACCAGGGAATGGCTGGGCTTATAGAGGAATAAATGTGTTAATGATGACTTGGCTAGTAAATAGACTTTTTAATAAACGTTTTCCAGAGCTTTTAAATGAGCGCGTTTTTTTACCTTTAGGCTTAAAGAAAACAGTCTGGCAAACTACGGAGAACGAAGCATTAGTAAAAGAAATTATTGATCCAGATGAAGATGGTTCCTATAAGTTGGGCAGTTCCAATAATGGTACTGAGTCAAACCTTCATACGACTGCACAAGAGTTTGCACAATGGGGAAATTTTCATTTAAACAAAGGCTTTGTGAATGGGAAACAAATCATTCCAAAAGAAGTGATAGAAACTGCAACTCAAATTCAAAGCCCTATTTTCAAAAATAATAACCTTCCACAAAATGGACTGTTTTGGTATGTACAAGGTACTCCGGCTGGTTACAGTGAGATTGGGGAAAGAGTCCCTAAAGGTTCTTATCAAATATTAGGAATAACAGGACCAACTCTTTTAGTGATTCCAGAATACAATGTTGTTGTAGCTAAAATGTATAACAAGCGATACAACTATGGTGATGACAATTACCTTTACTACCTAAGAGAATTTAGTAACTTAGTAGCTGATACCTTTCGCGAATAAATTGTGAACTTTTACGAAGCGGGCAGTTGAACAAGAATGAGGGGGATTATTTGTGGCTGAAAAGAAATATCATAGGGCTTTTGGTGTATATGGAATATATGTAAAGGATGACAAACTACTAGTAATAAATAAGAATGGCGGTCCGTACATAAACCGATATGACCTTCCTGGAGGTAGCTTAGAAGAGGGAGAATCTTTGTCCGAAGCAATGAAAAGAGAATTTCTTGAAGAAACGGGGCTTGAAATCGATATTGAAGATAACATTGGTGTCACAGATTTCAAACTCCCTTGGCTGTGGAAAGATTTTACCGATGTCCACCATATAGCTGTTTACTACTCTGTTAAAAAGATAGGTGGATTGTTAAGTACACCAGAACAATTTGATGGACAAGATTCACTGGGCGCAGTGTGGGTATCGGAAAAAGAAGTTTCATTGGACAATGCTTCGCCACTAGTTTTAAAAGCTTTTGAGTGGCTAAGAACAAGGGAATTAGGCGTTGACGCTACCATTTACGAAGATTGGAAAGTCTTAAACTAACGAGTATAAGAGTTGAACTAAACTCAATTACTTTTTAGAAAACTTGGCATTCGCCAAGCCATTTGGTGAATGCCATAGTTGCACTTATGCAGTAAGAAAGTAGTTATACTTTCTTAACTGCTAACAAAGGCAGGGATTTCATGTATATTTTTCCGATTTTTCTCTTCATCTCATTGGCAACTCTACTTATATTAATGATTTATATTGCCTGTAGGATTGCTATTACGGGTAAAATTCCGAGCAGTTATTATACTCCGATGGAAGCAGCATACGGGCAAGGCAAAGAATTTCATGAAGAGGTGCAGCAGGAAGAACAAGAAGATGAACAAGGCGACGATAAGAACAAAAACTATTCCTAGTTAAAGACGGGGAGTGAATTTTAAGTGCAAAAAGAAATGAACTAGAATAGGTAAATGGTGCAATCAAGAAAATACAAGCGTTAAACGATAATCTCGGCATAACATTTTATTTTGTTTACTATCGTGGTTGGTGTAGCGATGATATTGCGCTACATGAATGACTTACGGGCAGATTAGTGGAGAGGACTTTATAGCGATTAAGGAGGAGGCAAATAGTGATGAAAGCAATCTTAGGTGTATTATTAGCGTTACTTGGTGGATATGGATTGTTTTGGTGACACGAAGTTTTGTGGGGGAGTGGTGGACCGGATATCGGCAGAAATTCTATACAGTATTTAGCACCTTATTTTGTTACTAGTGTTATCCTATTTGTCGGAATATATATTGGTGTTAAATCGCTTTATAAGTTGGTACAAAGATAATGTGAACAGGTGCATTTAAAGTAACTTCAATTGAGGAAAATCGCTTCTCGTAATAAGTGCCACATACATTAATCATATTGAAATCAGCAAATCACCATTGTTTATTATTTTTTCAGAAGCAGGGTTAATTGACATTTTTCCATTACAAATTACCCCTATGAGCAGATCATCTTTATCTAAAAAGGTATTCTGACATTCTCTAAACTGTCTTCCAATCAAGTGATTAGGAACAGGCAACGTTTTATACTGTTGGGAGATTATTTGTTCAATAGACGATCTATTTAAACAATCCGTATACGTTTCGTGAAATAATATACCTCCCATAAACTCATTAGCTCGAATGATAGTTGTAGCTCCTGCTCTTTTAGCATTTTCAATATATTTTTTTGTATGAAGTTCTGTTATGATTTTTACATCCGGATTAACTACCCTTATAGAAATGGTAACTAGAATACTGTACTGATCTGCCTCTTCTTCACCTCCAGTAAAATCCGAAGTTACAACAACTGTATTAGCATGTTCGACATTTGCTTGTGCCAGCGTATCCCTATTAGAGGCATCTCCTTTTATAAATGTAGAATTAAGTTCAGGCGGATTATCTAGAGTAGCATCAATTAATACTACTTTTTCATCCTCTTTTTTTTCATTAATTTCCTTAATTAATTGCTTGGATCGTTCGTTCCAGCCAATAATTATTATATGATTTTCCATTTTCACACCTCATTTTGGATTTTTATATTACTTGCTGTACTCCATCAACCAGTCAATATTTGTTCTCTTGCGTATCGAACATTGACTTTTTTATGACTTGCTATAGAAAAGGCTAGTGTTAATGGTCCTACTTTACCGATGACCATAATGGTAATAATAATTACTTTACCAACCGAAGTTAAATCCCCCGTTAATCCCATAGACAAACCAACAGTACCAAATGCGGATACAGCTTCAAAAACGATCATAATAAACGAGGCATCTTCAGTTATGTCCAGAATGAAAATGCCTATAAAAACAAAAGTGACTCCAATGACAGTAATGGCTAATGAGCGGACGACTGTTGAATCAGTAATTGCCCTTTGAAAAATACTTATTTCACTCTCCTTTTTAATAAATGAACTAACGGAGAGCATAAGTGCAAGAAATGTGGTCAATTTTATCCCGCCACCTGTTGAGGCACTACCCGCACCAATAAACATTAATAAAATGATAAAGAACAGGGTCGAGTCATTTAAACTAGCTATCTCAAGTGTGTTAAATCCTGCAGTCCTAGGTGTTAATGCTTGAAAATAGGATGCTTGTATTTTATCACCTAATGGGAGGTTACCAATTGTGTCTGGGTTATCAAATTCTAGTGATAACACAATAATTATTGAAATGATATTTATTACAAACGTACCAATGACCATAAGTTTTGTATGTAAGCTGAACCGTCTAAATTTTTTCTTCTTCCAGATATCAAAGATTACTGTAAAGCCTATACCACCTAATATGAAAGAAAATGTAATAATTATATTAATAATTGGATCTCCAATAAACTGTGATAGGCTATCTGACCAAGTGGAAAAACCCGCATTATTAAAAGCGGAGATGGAATGAAATAAGCTAGCAAACAAACCACCCTTCCACCCGAGAATGGGTACCCAACGGATTGATAGCAAGGTAAATACTATCATTTCAACTATTAAGGAGAATACCAGGAGTTTTTTTGCCAGAATAATCACGCCACCGATTGAATTCTGGTTTAATGATTGAGTAATTAATACATGTTCCTTAAAACCAATCTTTCTGCCTGCCATTAGAAAAATAAAAACTGCAAAAGTCATAATTCCTAATCCTCCAAGTTGAATCAATAGAAGAATTACGATCTGGCCAAATAAAGTAAACGCTGTTCCTGTATCTACTACAATAAGACCGGTAACTGTCATTGCTGATGTTGCTGTGAATAAGGCATTAAGAACTGTAATATGTTCAGAAGTAGCAAAGGGTAACTTTAATAATAAAGTCCCTATTAATATAAACGTCAAAAAAATCAATAATAAGAATTGGGGAGGGTCTAATCTTTTTACTATGCTTTTACCATTCAAATAGCTATACCCCCTCATTCTCAAAACGTTCAAGGTTGTTATTACTTCCTATTGTAATTAAAATATCGGTGTAAATAATTTTCATGTCAGCAGGAGGGGAGATTAAAATATTGTCTGAGCTTCTTTTAATTGCAACCACGCTACAGTTGTACTTAGCTCGTATATCAAGTTCTGATAACGTCTTTCCAGCAATTTTTTTACTTGCTATAATTTCCACGATGCTATACTTATCAGATAACTCTATGTAATCAGTTACTTTATCTGATACTATATGGTTCGCAATACGAATCGCCATGTCACGTTCAGGGTGAATTATCTTATCAGCACCAATCTTTCTTAACACTTTCTCGTGATATTCATTCTGAGCTTTTACCCACACTTGTTCTATTCCCATTTCTTTCAGGATAAGCGTTGCTAAAATACTTGACTGTATACCCTCACCAAGGCTGATAATTACACAATTAAAATTACTGATTCCCACGGTTTTTAATGATTCTTCATCTATAGCATCTAGTTCTGCAGCATGGCTAACTAAAGATGAAAACTCTTGAACACGTTCTAGGCTTTTATCTAAAGCCAAGACATCAACACCTTGGCTTACCAATTCCTTACACAAGTTCCCACCGAAACGCCCTAACCCAATTACTGCAAATTCTTTTCGTACTGGTTTCTGCTTCAAGTTGGTACTTCCTTTCCTTGTTAGGGTGTTATTTACAGTATCTACATAATTTTAAATTAATATAAGTATACTTTGTATTGGATTCTTTCACGCATTTGAAGTGATTATTAGAATCTATTATGGAAATAATAATCATTTATATCTCACTAACTTTATATTGTGCTTTTTCATGTTACGTTTTATGATATAGTTATGAATTTTGAAAAAGGGTAGCTTAAATGCTGTTAAGGGGTTTTTTCATTGATGTCAGCCTTCAATTTATTTATAAATCGATTATCTACTATTCATCTCATTGTTCTTTTTTACTTAATTGCAGTTTTGTTTTCAACAATTTTGATAAGCATACCTTATTTTCATCAATCAGGTGTAGGCTTGTCCTTTATAGACACATTATTTACTGCTGTAAGTGCAATAAGTGTTACCGGATTAACTGTTGTTTCAACTGCAGAAACATTTAATGGCATTGGTAAGGTAGTTCTTGCTATAATTCTGCAGTTTGGCGGAATTGGTATTATGACTTTAGGAACTTTTATATGGATAATACTTGGCAAGAAAGTTGGGCTCCGGGGAAGACAGTTAATTAAAATTGATCAAAATAGAAACACGTTTTCTGGATTAGTAAAATTAATGATAAGTATTTTTAAAATAATACTTATCATAGAGTTATTTGGAACAATCGTTTTGAGCACATATTTTTTGAGTTATTTTGACACATGGCAGGAAGCTTTGTTACAGGGGTTTTTTGGTGCTGTGAGTGCAACAACTAATGCAGGGTTCGATATAACCGGTTCTTCACTAATCCCTTTTGCTCACGATTATTTTGTGCAATTTATAAATATGCTTCTATTAATTTTAGGGGCAATTGGGTTCCCTGTACTAATTGAGGTTCAGGATTTACTTAGTGGAAATTACCGGGATATTAATAATAAATATCATTTCTCCCTTTTTACAAAAATAACAAGTTTTACTTTCTTCAGTCTCTTACTTGCTGGCTGGCTATTAATTTATATTTTAGAACGGAATGCTTTTTTGGCAGACAAGCTTTGGCACGAGAAATTATTTTATAGCCTGTTTCAATCCGTTACCACAAGAAATGGTGGTTTGGCTACCATGGATGTTAGTGAATTTACAATTCCAACATTGTTAGTTATTTGTGTTTTAATGTTTATCGGGGCATCTCCAAGCAGTGTTGGTGGAGGAATTAGAACTACAACTTTCGCTATTATGTTATTGGCGATTCTTAATTACGCTAAAGGTAAATCCAGTATTAAAGTGTATGGAAGAGAAATTGATCCAGATGATATTTATCGATCCTTTATTGTAATTACAACGGCAATTATGCTTTGTGCAACCGCAATAATTTTCTTAGCTAGCATTGAGCCTTTTCCAATCATAAAAATAATTTTCGAGGTTTGCTCAGCCTTTGGGACGACTGGACTTTCCATGGGGATCACCTCAGAGTTAAGCACAATCGGGAAATGTGTCATTATTTTCATGATGTTTGTAGGCAGAATTGGAATATTTTCATTTTTATTTCTCATGAGAGGTAGAGAAACAAGGGATTTATATCACTATCCTAAGGAGAAGGTGATTATAGGCTAATGGATATTAAAAATCCGCTAATTGGAGGTCTGGTAGGTTTATTTATTGGTACTGTTTTATCAAGGATTTCACTATTGATCATTATTACTAATTTTCACGTTCTTTATATAGAGACACACCCAAATATATATAGCATTATTGTCAAAATAGTATTTATTATTTTAGGAGTTATTATGAGTAAAAAAATGGTATAGCATTGAAATTTATTTATAAAACATTGTTATGCTATCGGGACTTTAATCTAACAACAAATAGTAGTAAGGAAAATGGCATGGAGAAATATCCAAGCCATTTTTTATTGTGAGTTTAATGGTGAGATTCAACTTGCAAATCACTGTTTTCACCTCACAAGACTAAGCAACGAAAAAAGCTTTTAGACAGTCCTATGGAATAGCAAGAATAGGGACAAATTGAAATACATAACTATGGGAAGGAAGAGTAAAATCAGGAGGGGATATATTGACGAATCCAATTGTAACGAAATCCTTGGATGAGATTCAATTTTGGTCGAGGATCATGAAGGAGCATGCTTTATTTTTAAGCTTGGGATTTACCTATGAACAAAAGCGATTAATTGAAGAAGCCCAACAGTTCATCACACTTTTTGAACGAATAGAAGAAAAGCTGGCAAGATTTTCTGCAAACTCAGATCTGCGCCAAGTTCAAGCTTTTAACAAAGAAGTTTATCAAGCAGCTGTTGCCATTTGGAGTTACAAAAGAAAAGTTTTAGGGTTAACTTTACGTTGTGAAATTCAATCAAATAACTTCCCGTTATTGGTCGACCATATTAGCAGAGAAGCCGCTTATTTTGCCAACAGATTAAAAGACCTCAACGAAGGAAAACTTGTCCCCGAACCTGATACGATTATCCAAGAAAATCTATTCTTCTTAAAGATTATGGCAGACCATTCCAAATTTATCGGACATCTTTTAGATCCGTCAGAAAGACAGCTAGTGGAACAGGCAAGAGAATTCAGCCATGATTTTGACCAACTGGTTTTCCAGGCAGTTGATTTAGACTCTATGCGTCCGCAATCTGAAACTGTTCCAATACTGGATCAATTCCTGGATCAAAACAGAGTTTCAGTAGTTTCATTACGAGATTTTAAGAAAACAGCAAGAGAGTTAATAGAGGCTTGTCGCATTAAAAGTAATATCCATCCACTCCTCGCTGATCATACATTTAGAGAAGCTGAAAGATTTTTGGAGATTATAGATTTATTTGAGAACTATCTATCAACATCAAATCAGTAACAATAGTTAAATCTGAGTTTGTGGATACATGTTTAAGTTGTTAAATTACAAATCGAGGGTGCCGGAGATATTCAATCATATCTCCGGCTTTTTTTCACCCACGTTCGTTGACCATCACTGCTGTTTCCCCTGGTACTGCGCCCGGTGCAAAATACTTTAGCCCCTGCTACGACGGCTACCTTTCCTTTTAACGCTTTCAAAATAGAATCCTCCTTAAGTGATTTATTCTAATCACTTTTATAAATATTTCTCTAGAAAAATGTAAAAATACTGTAAAGTTTTTAATCATGTTCTTGAAATGGGCACAAGATATAATATATACTTTCGATATCGAACTTCGATATTATGAATTGACTTTAATCAGTTGGAGGTGATTGAGTGGAAGATAAAGTATTACGAAAACTGTTTCTCGGGTTTATACACATTCATATTTTGCACCATGCAAAGGAACACCCCATTTATGGTGTTTGGATGGTTGATGAACTGAAAGAACACGGTTATGACATTAGCTCAGGTACACTTTATCCGATACTACATTCCATGGAGGCTGATGGGCTGTTGAATAAGGAAGAGAGAAACGTTGAGGGGAAAATAAGAAAATACTACACGATTACCAATAAAGGGAGTGAAGTTCTCACAGAGGCAAGAAAAAAAGCTTATGAGTTATTTAAAGAAATAAAATAAAAGGAGGAGGGGAACAACCATGTCTAAATTAAAGAGTAAAATTCAGACTCTTATTGAAATATTAGTTGCCTCTACAAAATTAGGATTGACATCATTTGGGGGACCTGTTGCCCATCTAGCATACTTTAAAGATGAATATATTGATCGCCGCAAATGGCTTGATGATAAAACGTATGCGGATATCATTGCATTGTGTCAATTTTTACCTGGTCCAGCTAGTAGTCAGGTAGGGATATCAATCGGTATGATGCGTGGGGGATTGGCTGGAGGACTTGTCTCGTGGTTCGGTTTCACAGTACCATCGATTATTGTGTTGATTGTATTTGCGATGATGTATCAGACATTTTCATTAGAAGATGCAGGTTTCATACACAGCTTAAAGATTGTAGCTGCAGCCGTTGTCCTACATGCGTTGATCGGATTAGGGAAAAAGCTGACACCTGATAAGCCTCGGTTAGCAATAGCAATTGTGGCCGCTGCTATCATGTTATTATATCCATCCGCATGGATGCAGATTTTAATTATTTTAGGTGCTGGCTTACTAGGGTTAAAATTATTTAAAGATAAAGCCGAATCAAAAGTACAGCCATTCTCCATTAATATTTCCAAAAAACTTGGTTTGACTTCTTTAGGAATTTTTATAAGTTCACTTATTTTACTTCCGTTATTAAATAGAATATTGGATAATCCCTTACTGAATATTTTTGATATCTTTTATAGAGTTGGCTCGCTAGTATTTGGTGGTGGGCATGTGGTATTACCAATGATTGAGCGAGAAGTAGTTCCCCAAGGTTTGTTAACAGCTAATGAATTCTTAGCTGGATATGGAATGGCACAAGCTGTTCCAGGACCATTATTTACCTTCTCTAGTTATCTTGGAACGATGATGGAAGGCATAACTGGGGCGATTGTAGCAACGATAGGAATATTTCTTCCTTCCTTTTTACTCATTGTTGCAGCTTTACCATTTCTAAACGAATTACGTCAGAGAGCAACTTTTCAAGGCGTTTTAATGGGAGTAAATGCTAGTGTCGTAGGTATTTTGTTAGCTGCGTTTTATGATCCAGTGATTAATAGCTCTATTTTTAGTGCAACTGATTTTGCTTTAGGTGTCATCTTATTTGGTTTATTAAATATATGGAAAGTACCAGCTTGGTTAATTGTTATTTTAGGTGTAGCAGGTGGGTATGTTTTACAGTTTATTACGTTTTAGGAGCACTTTTTGTAGGGCCAAAACACATTTTAATTGAAGGTGCCGGAGATATCATATCTCCGGCTTTAATTTTACACAAATCGCCTGTGCATCTTATTCCCATCATACGAAAATACAACCTGCTTTTCCTCTACATAAGTTTCCATGTGTACATCACGGCCCCATAGCTGATAGATGTATGGAAGTACATTTTCAAGGTACTTTAAATCGAGCTCAATTCCCTCGTAGCCATGTACCAGATAAAGCTCACCATTGCGCAAGTAATCTCCATTTTCAACCTGTATATACGGAAAGCCGCCGTTAACCCTCATCGAGATAAGCTGATCTCGGACTTTCTCATAATCCTTTTCGGTAATTCGGTAATCTCTTCCCTGCTTTTCAAACAAATACATATCTTCCTCTTGCACCATTTCTTTTGTTAAGTAGTTTCGAATGAAGGAAATGTCAGATTCAATTTCACGCACTTCAAACATTTTTTCCCGACCTGACCCAGGCTTAACGCCCAATTCCATCATTTCTTCTGTTGGGTTATTGTAGCGTTCCTCAATATTTTCAAACATTTTTAACCCTAGATAGTATGGATTAATCTGTTGTCTGGAGGGCTGCACTACTCCAGCATTCAATTTGGCAAACTCCACTACTTCATCAGTTGTTAGATCCATTTCTCGTAAGATTCGTTGATGCCAGTAGGAAGCCCAGCCTTCGTTCATGATTTTTGTCTCAAGCTGTGGCCAGAAATACTGCATCTCCTCACGCATCATCGTTAATATATCACGCTGCCAAACTTCCAGTTCACGACTGTACTCCTCGATAAATAGCAATATATCTTTTTCCGGATTAGGGGGGAACTTTTTTCGTTTGTTCCTTGGAGTTGGTTGTTTATCTGCCTCACTTTGGTCCAAATTCCATAAATCATCATAGGCTGTTCTAACTTTTGGCGTTGTCTCTTCTTCCTCTTCACTCTGTGCTGGGAGCTTATGTCTTATTATAGATGGGTCAATATGCTCCTGAATCGATAAGACAGCATCCAGAAATTGCTCGACTTCATCTTTTCCGTATATCATTTCGTAATTCGCAATTCGCTCGGCGGTCGCGGTCATGCTCTCGACCATATCCCGTCTTGTGTTTGCGAATCGGGCATTATTTTTGAAGAAATCACAGTGTGCAAGTACATGGGCAATTATGAGCTTATTTTGAATAAGGCTGTTTGTATCAAGTAAAAATGCATAGCATGGATTTGAATTAATAACAAGTTCATAAATCTGACTTAGACCAAGGTCATAATGCAGCTTCATTTTGTGAAACTGCTTTCCGAAACTCCAATGGCTGTACCGCGTTGGCATGCCATATGCACCAAATGTGTAAATGATATCAGCAGGACAAATTTCATAACGCATCGGATAAAAATCAAGACCAAATTCAGTCGCGATTTCCGTGATCTCATCTATCGCGCGATTAAGTGCCTTTGTTTCTGTCAAAATAATCCCTCCAGGTGTGCTTTCTATAGTTTATGAAGCTGTAAGGGAATAATGAACTATCGTATAAAAGAAAGTGTTGCACTAATTTCATCTATATGGGTTTCGTCCGACCATAAAATAAAGTAATTGTACGTGTCCTCACCTATTTGAACCGGGTTTGGATATCGGACGATCAGGGCAGCTTGATTCCTCATTTCAGCTGGCTGATCACCAGATGGGAAAATAAAGCAAGCCTCTTGTGATTGAATTTCTGTTTTAACAATCCGTGGTGCAGATCCATATGGCATTAACTGGTGAAATGCTTCATTTTGGCAAACCTGATCGAGCGTACTATCTGAGGATATTGCCGAAATCTGAAAAAATCCATCTGGTCCCTCATATCTTTCTGCCGTTATGCTTTGCCAATTTGCCGGGTATTGAAACCGAACGTTATATTCAGTGTTCGTATACGTTTTTTTCAATGAGGATCTAGGTGTTGGTGACCACTGCAATGCCATAATCGACACACCCGCGATAAGCCGAATCGGAACAGGATGTGTTAAATCCATCATCCACATTTCAGTAGCGAATTCCTGCTCATTACAGCCTGACAAGTAGGCAATTCTTCTACTATCATTTGACCATGTCACAGGTGTGGCAAAACAATTCGAGATCGCTCTTGTGCGATCATTTTGCCCTTGATTTCCAGCAGTTCGAATTAACGAGAAATACCCTCTGTCTTCAAAAGCAGTAGCACTATAGAGAATTGTCTTTGAATCAGGTGACCACTCCGGAAAATAGTTTTTCGCAAGCGTCCCTCCCCGTACTTCAAAGACACTTCCTGTTGAAAGCTGTACGGTAAATATTAGCGAGATACTCACGCCGGGAGTTGTATATAGAGCATACAGGCCATCAGGAGAGAGACGTACATTATTTAGCCTGCCACCTGTGTTTTGTGTGATTTGCCGCTTATCGGATCCGTCCTGCCTAATACGGTAAAGCTGGCTTACCCCTGATTCATCAGGAGCCTGAAAAAGGAGCTCCGTACCATTTGGAAACCACTGCGCATCTGTCACGCCAGGCTGACTTATTCGCTGTACCTGGTGTGTGTCAACATTGTACAGAACAATTTCATCCTGCTTTGTATAGGCAAGTTTTAGACTATCTGGTGACCAGCTTACGTAATTACCCAAACCCTCTTCAAATTGGTCAATACGTGCAATGGTTCCTTCCTCTAAGTAAGCGACATAGAGAATTGCATCTTCACCAACAAAGGCAATCTTGCTGCTATCATTGGACCAAAAAGGTACAGAAAAAGATTCTCCTAAACCTGTTGTAAGCCGCGTATTAACACCGCTCGTAAGATCATATAACCATATATCGAATCCATCCCCAGTGTTTGCTGTGTAAGCAATTGACCCGCTCAATCCAGGCGGTGCATAAGGAATGATTAACCTCATCCCAGGAAAAATAGCATTAGTAGGTAACTGATTAACGATCCTAATCAGCTCAGTGTTAACCCGTCCTCCAGTAGTGACGTTAAATCTTCTGCCAATCTGAAAAAGCGTATCCCCGGGTTGGACAACATAGTAAGCTACACCCGGTGGAACCTTCAACAACTGTCCTTCCTGAATAATATATGGAGGTTCAAGTCCGTTCGCTTCTATAATGACAGATGGCGAAACTCTAAACTGCTGGGCCAACCTATATACCGTATCTCCAGGCCTTACGCGAATAACATCAACACCAGGTGGTACAGAAAGCTGTTGACCGACATTAATTGTATAAGGAGCTGGTATATTATTTGCTGCGATTATTGACTCAACTGGCAGTCCCCATCGGTTTGCAATCTGATACAATGTATCCCCAGGATTGACTGTATAAAAAAGTTGCATTACATTCACTCCAGAATTAAATTATTTAAACTCTCTTCCGTCTGCCTATAGACTATTCAATTAGATAACTTGTGGTTCGGATCTTTAACAGCGTAGAGCAAAAGCGCAAGCGCCTGTTCAGCGCCGTATGGACTGTGCTCAGCGCTGCGGGTGGGTCGACGTTGCCGCGCAAAGCGGCGGTGTTAGTCGATCTTCCTTTTTCCGTGTGAGATAAAGGATACACGAAGAGCGTAAGCTGCCCCACAGGACGTGGGGTAGTTCGACGTTTCCACAGGATGTGGTGGTTTTAGTCGAACATCCTTTATTTCTTATCGTAGACACGGGGAGGGAAGTCCACTAGGCGCTAGGCACTGGCCGGTGAGAACGCCACGTCCTGTGGCGTCACCGGCACTAGTACGTCCTGTACGTCGGAGCTGGACGTCGCTGATTCGGAAGTCCAGTTATCCACAGCATTTAATGTATAGTACGTTAGACAATGAAAATATTTTCCTGAATTATTACTTCAATCATGGAAAATATAAAGCCTAGGAGGGATTACCATGGACCAGCATTTTTTATCGATTGAGGAATTTAACGAGTTACTAAATAATTGGAATGGACAAACGATTAAGATCTCTAAAATTGAAATGGATGATGTAGATGAAACATTGATACAGCTTCAGAATATTTCCTACTCTACTAACACACGAAGAATTGATGACTATGAACCGAAGCATTCACTGCAATTCAATGGCACAGGTAATGTTGATATCGATTCAAAAGATCCCCAGCCATTACCGGCAGATCTATATGAAATACCACTGGAAGACTCCTCATTATATGAATTTGATGGATCCAGTTTCTTGTTAAGTACGTCTAGAGGGGTTTATAAGATTGAACTCGCTTGAGAGATATTATTCGACATAAAACGGGAAGTGACAGGCACCAACAGAAAGAAAAACCGGGAAGTGCGTACTCCCCGGATATTTCCTAAGCGTTTACTTCTTGTTTGTGGAAGAATTCTTTTAGTGCGTGATAGACATCTTGTTTTCCTTTGAGGATGAAATGGCGGAATTTCGGATTTTCCAGATTGCTGTAGGCTCTCATTAATGTTGATTGTCGGTTATACATGTTCACTTCAGCGTAACCAAACATGTTGGAAACATCCATGATCTCATTAACTAATTGAATACATCTTGGATTATCTGATGTTATATTTTCACCATCTGAGAAGTGAAATGGATAAATGTTATACCGGTTCGGATTATATTTATCGTCAATTAGATGCAATGCTTGGCTGTAAGCTGACGAACATATCGTTCCACCACTCTCACCTTTTGAGAAAAACGCCTCTTCTGATACAACTTTTGCTTCTGTATGGTGGGCAATAAATGCAATATCTACTGTTTCATATTTGGAGCGCAGGAATTTTGTCATCCAGAAAAAGAAGCTTCTGGCCAAGTACTTCTCCAGTTTCCCCATTGAAGCACTCGTGTCCATCATTGCAAGAACGACTGCTTTAGATTCGGGTTTTACGACGTCATTCCACGTTTTAAATCGTAAGTCATCGTTATAAATAGGTGTAAGTCCAGGATTTCCTTCTGTTGCATTTCGTTTGATTGCCGTTAAAATCGTCCGCTTTTTATCAATGTTACCCATAAGTCCTTTTTTGCGGACATCATTAAATTCGACTTTCTCGGTCTTTATTTCAGCCTGTTCCTTTTGTTTCAGATCAGGTAATTCCAGCTCTCTAAAAAGAACTTCTTCTAATTCCGCTAGTGAAACTTCTTTCTCATAATAATCTTTTCCAGCTTGGTCGCCCGCTTTTTTTCCATCTCCATCGCCGCTTTCACCACTCGGATCACGAGCGATGACATCGCCTATTTCACTATCTCCATCGCCTTGCCCCACATGTTTTGATTTATCGTGATTGTATCGGATTTTGTATTCATCTAATGAACGAATTGGAATCTTAATTATATCGCGACCATTTGACATAACAATATTTTCTTCACTTACTAAATCTGGTAAGTTATTCTTAATAGCATCCTTTACTTTATCACTATGACGCTGTTGATCTTGATAACCTTTACGATGGAGGGACCAATCTTCCTTGGAGACGGTAAAACTTTCTTTATCTTCCTTCATATCAATCCCCTCCTGCAGATATAGTTTATTCATAGTATGCAATGTCACAATTAAAGTGTTGGCTTATACGTTAAACTTTCTAATGATCCGGCCGTGCGTTGCGGAGCCACGGGGGTTTCTTTAACTGCTAACAAAAGGCTTGTAGCGGACACAGGAGACGCTATTTCTATGAAAAAGTGCCTTTTCGAAGTTATCCGGACACAGAAGCCCTTATTTTACATATATCATGGCTAATAGAGGTCATTTGTGACAAATAAGGTCCCTGGTGTCCGCGAACAGCACCTTTTTCGCGAATTTCCGTCAAATAAGGTCTCTCGTGTCCGCAAAACCCCTTAAACACCTATCTAACTCATTTTGTTAGATAGCGGCTGCGCATGTTGATTGTTCATCTGTAAAAAAATAACAAGACCTTAAGAACATACAGTCTTGTTATTTCCAATGATCAATTTTTTTAACGGTTGAGTAAGCTTCCTACATAACGTAATAACTCATTAGCTGAGATGGAGTTGTATCCATGCTCATCGATCAGCCTTGCAACAACTTCATTGATTTTCTTAAGTTGTGATTCATCCGGTGTCTGTGATGAAGTTGTTATTTTAACGACATCTTTTAAGTCGGCAAACAGTTTCTTCTGAATCGCTTCCCGCAGACGGTCATGCGAGTTATAGTCAAAGCGTTTCCCTTTCCTGGCATACGCAGAAATTCGAATGAGAATCTCTTCTCTGAACGCCTTTTTAGCATTTTCCGAAATACCAATTTGCTCTTCAATCGAACGCATCAGTTTTTCATCTGGCTGCATTTCTTCGCCAGTCAGCGGATCCTGCAGTTTATTTTTATTACAAAATGCCTCGACATTATCAAGATAGTTATTCATTAGCGTTTTAGCAGATTCTTCATAGGAGTACACAAATGCTTTTTGAACTTCTTTCTTAGCAATTTCATCATATTCTTTTCTGGCAACAGATATATAATTCATATAATTTTCCTTATCTTCATCTGATATCGATGGGTGCTGGTCTAACCCCTCTTTCAGCGACCGTAAAACATCAAGGGCGTTAATTGCAGGAACATCTTTTCGTATGATGGTTGAAGAAATTCTGTTGATTACATAACGCGGGTCAATTCCATTCATCCCTTCGTTCGGAAATTCCTTCATTAATTCATCAATATCAATTTGGTTAAACCCTTCTACACTGTCTCCATCGTACAGACGCATCTTCTTGACGAGGTCTACCCCTTGTTTATTGGAATCACTCAACCTTGTCAAAATGGAAAAAATAGCGGCAACCCTTAATGCATGTGGAGCAATATGAACATGTGCCATATCACTTTGATTAATCATTTTTTCATAAATACGTTCTTCCTGACTCACTCTCAAGTTATAAGGGACTGGCATTACGATAATTCTAGAATGAAGTGCTTCGTTCTTTTTATTGGATATAAATGAACGGTACTCAGCCTCATTGGTGTGAGCAACGATTAGTTCATCGGCGGAAATCAAGGCAAACCTTCCTGCCTTGAAATTGCCCTCCTGAGTCAGTGATAACAAATGCCAAAGAAACTTCTCATCACATTTGAGCATTTCCTGGAATTCCATCATTCCACGGTTCGCCTTATTCAATTCACCATCAAAGCGATATGCCCTGGGATCCGATTCGGAACCAAATTCAGCAATTGTTGAAAAGTCAATACTTCCTGTTAAGTCAGCAATATCCTGCGACTTTGGATCTGACGGACTAAACGTTCCGATTCCTACACGTTTATCCTCCGAGAGAATAATCCGCTCAACCTTCACGTCTTCTATACGCCCATCGTATTCCTTTTCAAGTCGCATCGAATTCAATGGTGACAAGCTTCCTTCAATGCGAATACCATATTCTTTTGCAAAATCTTCCCGCAAATGTTTTGGAATAAGGTGGAGTGGATCCTCATGCATGGGACAGCCTTTAATAGCATAAACCGCACCAGCATCTGTTCTGGAATACCTTTCGAGGCCACGCTTCAGCATTGTTACGATTGTTGACTTCCCACCACTAACAGGACCCATTAACAATAATATTCGTTTTCTGACATCCAGTCGTTTTGCTGCAGGGTGAAAATATTCCTCTACCAGTCTTTCAATTGATTCTTCAAGCCCAAATATTTCTTCGCCAAAAAAGTCATACATTCTTTTGCCATCTTTTTCTGACAGCCCTGAACTTTTAATCATATTATAAACGCGTGAATGAGCTGTTTGGGCAACTTCTGGCTTTTCTTTTACAATTTCCAGATACTCAGCAAATGTTCCTTCCCAATTTAGCCTTCTCTCTTCTTCACGGTGGCTTTTCACCTTGTTTAGTATATCCATCCTGTTCCCTCCATCTAGGGCGTGGTTAATATAATCTTATGCGGAAGGCTTATTCATAATGCTGACTAGTTTAGCTAAATCATTAGCTGAACCCTTACCTTACTTATATTAATTTGTACTTATAATAATCATCTTTTAACAAAAACTATTAGTAAACTTGGCTTTCGTCGAACTTTTATTAGCGAAAGCCTTAGTTGCACTTATGCAGGAAGACTTTGTAACTTACAAAAATAAATAAAGGATGGATGCTGATGAACGTAGCGGAATTATTCGTTAAATGTATGGAACAAGAAGGAGTTGAATTTATTTTCGGGGTTCCAGGTGAGGAAAACATCGATGTCATTAATGCGCTTTACGACTCTGATATTGATTTTATCGTAACAAGACACGAAACAAGCGCTGCTTTTATGGCTGGTACATACGGCAGATTAACCGGGAAACCGGGTGTTTGTCTGGCAACATTAGGACCAGGTGCAACAAATCTTATGACAGGGGTTGCCAATGCCAATATGGATCATGACCCACTCGTTGCGATTACCGGGCAAGCTGGGTTAGGACGGCATCATAAAATATCCCACCAGTACTATGATTTAATTAATATGTATGAACCTGTAACAAAATGGAATGCCCAAATTAAAACAGGTGAAATTACGCCAGAAGTCGTTCGCAAAGCCTTCCAGGTAGCAGGGCAGGAAAAATGGGGAGCAACACACATTGATCTTCCTGAAGATATCGCCGACATGGAGGTTGATGCATCTCCAATGAAACCAACTGAAAGGCCGCATACAGAAGCAAACCCAGATATAATCAGACAAGCTGTGAAACTGATTCAGGAGGCGGAGCACCCAATTATCCTTGCCGGGAATGGCATTACCAGGCAAGAGGCGGTCAGTGAAATGCGCTCTTTTGTTGAGCAAAGCAAGCTGCCAATTGTGAATTCGTTTATGGGTAAAGGTACGATTTCATGGGAAAATGAACAAAGCTTGCTTACAGCAGGGATTGGCGGACAGGATTATATTACATGCGGATTTGACAGCTCTGACTTAATTATTACGATAGGTTTTGATATGGCCGAATATTCTCCTAAGGATTGGAACCCGGATGGTAAAACGCCTGTTATGCATATCGACACCGAGGAAGCAGAGACAGATGAGAATTACCCAGTTACGTTAAGTGTTTTAGGAGATTTAAAAGCAAATCTTCAACAATTAGCTGAACAAATCGAGTCTGCTGACAGAAATATGGATTGGGTGGCAAGTGTAAGAAAGAAGGCATTGGACGAATTTGAATCATTCAAGGATGACTCCAGTTTTCCAGTAAAGCCACAAAAAATCATTGCCGATTTACGGTCTGTTTTAAAAGAAGACGATATTGCTATATCTGATGTCGGTGCACACAAAATGTGGATGGCCCGAATGTACCACTGTTACGAACCGAATACATGTCTGATATCGAACGGTCTTGCTTCTATGGGGGTCGCTGTTCCAAGCGCAATAGCTGCAAAGATGGTTCACCCGGAACGTAATGTTGTGGCGGTATGTGGAGATGGTTCTTTTCAAATGACCGGTGCTGAACTGGAAACAGCTAAGCGACTGAACCTGCCAATTATCGTCTTAATGTGGAGAGATGATGGATACGGGTTAATAGAATGGCACCAATTAAAGAAATTTGATCGTGCATCCTATATTAAATTTGGCAATCCTGACTATATCAAACTTGCTGAATCATATGGATTTGAAGCAATGAAAATAGAGAAAGCAGAAGACTTGAAGCCAGCACTAGAAGAAGCGATAGCAATGAATAAACCTGTGTTTATCGATTGCCCAGTTGATTACAGTGAGAACATGAAATTAACCGAGAAATTAGGCGATATTATATGTTAGCTCTCTGGAAGGAGGATATCAATGATAGGTTCAATTATTAATGGTCAGGAGCGCACTACCAGCGAGAATACCAAGGCTGTTATAAACCCATACAATAAAGAGAAAGTGGAAGAGATTGCACTAGCTTCCCGGGATGATCTTGAGGATGCAATCACTAATTCATTTGATACGTTCCATAACACAATGAAAAGCATGACAGCACATGAGCGTTCTGATATTTTACGAAAAACTGCTGATTTACTGGAAGAGAACACTGAAGAATTTGCGCAAACCATTGTTAAAGAAGCGGGAAAACCAATTACGTTCAGCCGGAGTGAAGTCGGGCGTGCCGTTCAGGTTATCCGCTTTGCATCTGAACAAGCAAAACACATATCTGGCGAGGTAGTTCCAATGGATGCAGCAATAGGCGGTGAAGGACGACTCGGATTAGTTAAACGAATACCATTAGGCGTTGTCGGAGCAATTACTCCCTTTAACTTTCCATTAAATCTATCGCTGCACAAAATCGCACCAGCAATTGCTGCAGGAAATACCGTCATTTTTAAACCAGCCGAAAAAACACCAGTATCCGCTCATATGCTTACAAAATTATTTACAGAAGCAGGCCTTCCGGATGGTGTATTGAATCTTGTAATGGGAACGGGAAAAGAGGTTGGTGAACCCCTTGTCCAGCACGATAAAGTCCACAAAATATCATTCACCGGGAGCTTACCCGTTGGCAGGTCGATTAGAGAATCTGCCGGCCTTAAAAAAGTTACCCTTGAGCTTGGTTCGAACTCACCTAATATACTTTTCGAGGATACAGATGTAGAACAAGCGGTTAAGCTTTTAGTCAAAGGTGCTTTTGCCTTTTCGGGTCAGGTATGTATTTCAGCACAACGGGTTTACGTCCAGAAAAATATCTATGATCAGTTTCTGGAGCAATATGTTAAACAAACAAATGAATTAAAGATAGGGAACCCAGCTGATGAAAACACGGATATCGGGCCGATGATAAGTGAAGAAGAAGCAGAGCGGGCCAAGCAATGGATTGACGATGCCGTTGAGAATGGGGCAACTATAGCAGCAGGCGGCGAACAAAACGGGACAATATTAACGCCCACGATCATGACAGATGTTGATAAAAACATGAAAATTATTGCAGAAGAAGTATTCGCCCCCATTGTATCGGTCATTCCATTTGAAACGGAAGATCAGGTTGTTGGCTTTTCCAATGATTCTATTTACGGGTTACAGGCAGGTGTCTTTACAAAGGACCTGGACCGTGCGCTGCGTGTTGCCGATAGTCTTGAGATGGGTGGCGTATGGATTAACGAAATATCAACATACCGCCAGGACAATCACCCATATGGCGGTGTTAAACAAAGCGGTATCGGAAAAGAAGGCGTAAAGTATGCCGTTGAAGATATGACGGAAATGAAGTTTATCGGGATGAAATTGAAACAATAAATGCAGAGAAAATGGAGCATTGGATTGCACAGGCGCAATTTGATGCTCTTTCTTTTGATGCAATAGGCTATTGTTAAGTGGGGTTGTGGTTTATCGACCGGGATTGCGGGATATCGACTCAAGAAGCAAGATATCAACCTGGAATTCGGGATATCGACTCAAAATATGGGATATCAACCACTAATTCGGGATATCAACTCAAAATGCAATTTATCAACCTGGAATGTGGTATATCGACCCACCGAGATACAAGAATTAAAAAAACAGTATCAGTAAGATTATTTCAGTAAAAAAAGGGACTGGGACAAAAGTATTTAAGTCAAAGTAAAATCCGAACTATGATTCAAATTCTTGAAATAGAATTCGAATTAGTTCGGATTTTTTACAGATTAGATATAAACTGCGAACTAACATACTGAGTGC
>NZ_JBHFQH010000011.1:0-152161 GCF_041949995.1 Virgibacillus sp. JSM 102003 | reverse complement strand
CCACAAAAGAGCTAACAGGGTCTCCCGAGTTGCCGCACAATCTACTGTTAACATGCCTGGCTCACTGACCCCGGGGAAGTTCCACCTAGCTCGCCATTTTCACGCTACATGGAATGTTGTTTTCCAGCTTCCGCACACCGTCAACCTTCCCGATGTATCCCGTTTCGAGGCTCTATCACTTTCAGGCCTATTAACCTCCCTGTCTACGCTTAGCACCCTGCATCTCTGCAGGTAGCCCAAGACTCAGTATTGACGACTTGGCTAAAGTCTTACCAAGCAGGAGTATCACCTGCCAAATTGTACGCCCTTGCTCGGACGCTCGCGGAACGAGGATCCGAACCCAAGCTTTAAACGGGGACTTTAAAGAAAATAACGGAATGAGGATCCGCCAAATCAGTACACCGGATCCTCATTCCGTTAAATAGTAGGTTCTTCAACATTAGGGGCTAACCTCATTCTACTCACCCAAATTACCGAACGCGATACTCCTAGTGGACAAACCTTACTTTTTTTACCATAAAACCTACATTATTAGTTAAACAAACCTTCTAAAAAGTTGCCAATTACGTTAGCGAACTTTTTAAAGAAGTTCTCCACTTTATTCCAGAATCCTTCGTCGTTTACAACATCCTGAACTTTAGAGGCAATGTTATCAAGCTGATTCTTGACCTCATCAAAATTAATATCCAAGTCTTTCATTTTATTAAATAGGTCAATTAGCATTTGACGATCTGCATCACTTAATGATATTCCCAATTGATCAAGCTGCTCCTGAACGATTTTCTCTACATCTTCCTTTGTTGCTGGATTTTGGTCAGCTATTGCCTTTTTAATTTCTGTAAGCAATTCACTTACTTTTTCCTGGCTCAACCCATCCTTAGCAAGGTCTGTTGCGACACCAAGTTCTTCGTCAGCTAATTGCATTCGCTCCTTATCAAGTGGTTGCCCTTCAGCATCATAGGCCTTATAAATCCCTGTTAACGCAGAGTGTCCGCTTACTTTTACTGGTGAAGCAACATCAACAGTTGCGTCCTCTACCCCAGCAGTCAATAACGCGTTTGCATACATTTCATTTGTTACTTGTGTAATATTTTCTGGCGTTACAATATTAATTGTTAAACCTTCACCTTTTTCCTGACGCGTGATTTTTGCCGATGAGAACATTCTTGAGTTTGGATCACCATCAATGTAATTGGCGATATCTTCCCCTGTCACGGAATATTCTTTTACTGCCTTGGGATCTGTAACTTCCAGCAGTTCTGTCACTTTGTTTTTTTGATCGTCTGACAAGGTATCTCCATAGACAACTATTGGAACACCCAGCTTTTCATTTATACCACCATCATTAGCAGCCTGCACCGGTACTCCAAGACTAGTAATCAGTCCAACTACCAACACAAAAACACATGCCAATTTCAAATAACTTTTCATCATTATTGTTACTCCTTTATCAGTCAGTTTTTAATATACTATGCTTGTCTTATCCTATTAGTAATTACGATACATTATAACGTTTTATGATCACCATGAATACATTTTTCCCTATTTGTTTATCAATCTAACATTGTGATAATGAAAATATGAGCATTATATTGTAAATTTAGTTCATGTTACTTTATATTTAGTGTATCGAAATATTTTTGAAAGAAGGGATTTGTTATTTTAGAGCAAAATCCTAATATAAGACGGAATTTAATTATTATGTGGTTCGCCAACTTTTTTATTGCCGGAAGTATTACAATGGTCCTTCCATTTATTTCATTATATATAGAAGAATTCGGTAGTTTCTCTGATTCTTATGTACAGACTTGGTCGGGCTGGGTATTCGGAATTACCTTTGTCACCGCCTTTATCTTCTCGCCAATCTGGGGACGCATTGGTGACAAGTATGGCAGGAAAAAGATTCTGATTATTTCAGCGCTGGGGCTTGGGTTATCAGTACTCCTAATGGGGTTCGCCAATTCAGTTTGGGAGCTTTTTTTATTGCGTTTATTTATGGGGGTATTTACTGGATTTATTCCAATGTCCCAGGCTATGATTTCTACGCAGACACCAAAGAGAATTGCCGGTCAGGTGCTTGGAACATTGCAGACCGGGAGTATTACAGGAGCATTGATGGGGCCCCTACTTGGTGGTGCACTCGCTGATGCTTTCGGATATGCTTCCACATTTAAGTGGATTTCCATTACCATATTTTTATCCGGCATTATTGTGTTAGTTGGCGTAAAAGAGATTTTAATACAGTTTTCAGATGATAACAAGGAGCAGGCTTCTTATTCTACTAAAGAAGTGCTAATGCACATCATACGAAACCCGGTATTACTTGTAGTCATGCTTATTTCCACATTGGTTCAAGTTGCACATTTTAGCATCCAGCCAATTTTATCCCTATATGTAGCTGAGATACACGGTCCAGCCAGCATTGCATTCTATTCTGGAATGGCCTTTTCAGCTGCCGGTCTTGGAAATTTGTTAATGGCGAAGCGCTGGGGCAGATTAGGGGACCGGATCGGCTATACAAAGATAATGATTTTCTTGTTATTTATGGCCGGTATTGTTTATTTGCCTGGTGCATTTGTAACCAATATTTGGCAGTTAGTCGTACTAAGATTTCTTCTTGGAATTTCAATCGGTGGATTAGTTCCAGTTCGAGTCGCATATATTCGTCAAGAAGCACCACTGTCAATGCAGGGTGAAGTACTCGGTTATAATACCAGTTTACGGTTTTTAGGAAATATTATTGGACCTGCACTAGGAGGCATGCTTTCTGGATTCTTCGGCTTCTCTGCAGTATTTTTCGTAACGAGCGGATTGCTCCTAATAGGTGGGTTTATAATGCTTGGAGCATGGTATAAGCATGAATACGAAGGGAAACGGACACACTCACTTTCCTCTTCTTAGCCACGGGGACTTCAAGGCTAAATTTAAATGCTGAAACAATATTTCCCCACAATTATATATTGATTTGTTATACTGGATATGCTACAACTAGTAGAGTCAATAATTTATTCAGACATTAGAAAGAAAGTGATAGCAATGGGAATTGTCGTTGTTGAGGTTTGTGACGGAAATGCGATCACTACTATAGATATAGAAGGCATCATCGAAAAGGAATTTCCAGAGGTAGCCGTGCTTATGAATGAATGTTTGTCATTTTGCGGGCTATGTCGGGTTAAACCATATGCACTAGTAAACAACAAACGCGTTTTCGGTAACACACCTGAAGAATGTTTAGATAAAATAAGATCAGCCATAAAAGAAGAACTAGCTGTTTATCAATAACAGCTAGTTCTTTTTATTACACCAAGGTCTAGATGTCCTGTTGCCCAGTGCATTTTTTGTTATTTCCCGGGAAATTTTTTGTCGGAAACTGCCATTTATAGGCTAGCTTTGAAAATTTCTACTGAATCCTGGCGAGATAATTTCTTGAAATTACCAAACTCAGAACGTGCAATAATCGTTTTATCTGCCATCTCTTCAACTGTTTTATCATCGATGTCGTAGTCCGCTAATGTAGCGGGCGCTCCAATATCATTCCAGAATTCGCGAAGTTTATTTATTCCCTCAAGCGCAACATCACGATCACTTTTACCTTCTGCTTCCACATTTAACACACGAACTGCAAGTTGCTTAAAGCGATTTGCATTCGTTTCGTCCAATACATGCTTCATCCAGTTCGGAAAAATAATCGCAAGTCCACCACCATGAGGAATATCATGTACTGCTGATACGGCATGCTCGAGATTGTGTGTTGCCCAGTCACCACGATAACCCATATTCAGCATTCCGTTTAACGCCAAGGTTCCACTTAACATCATTGTTTCACGATACTCATAGTTTTCCAGATCATCCAATAATTTAGGTGCTGTTTCAATAACCGTTCGAAGTATAGATTCACAAAAGCGATCCTGTACTGGCGTATTTCCTGTCTGGTGAAAATAGTGTTCCAACACATGTGACATTATATCAACAATGCCATATATTGTTTGATCGCAAGGAACGGAAAAAGTATTGCTTGGATCAAGAATGGAAAATTTAGGGAAAGTTGATGGTGTTCCCCACCCATGTTTTTCATGTGTTTCCCAGTTGGTAATAACCGAACCTGCATTCATTTCGGATCCTGTTGCAGCTATAGTTAGAACTGTCCCGAATGGAAGTGCATCGTTTACCTTTTCTTTTTTCGTGACAATATCCCATATGTCTATATCTGTTTTAGCACCTGTTACGATTGCTTTTGTCGCATCAATCGTGCTGCCACCACCAACAGCAAGCACAAATTCAATACCTTCATTCTTACAAATTTCAATGCCTTTTCGAACTGTTGAAACGCGCGGATTGGGTTCTACCCCTGCAAGTTCCACTACCTCGGCATTTATTTTACTTAATTGATTCATGACTTCATCATATACGCCATTTCGCTTGATACTGCCACCACCATATACAAGCAGCACTTTTTTACCATAAGCAGCAACTTCATTCGGCAGTGCTTCCAACTGACCTTTTCCAAAGATTAATTTAACTGGATTATAAAATGTAAAATTATCCATTCGTTTTGCCTCCTGCTGTTATTTTGTATATACGATTACATCCATTTCTACAAGAACATCTTTTGGCAGCCGGCTGACCTCAACCGTCGCTCTTGCCGGATATGGTTCCGTTAAAAAACCACCATATATTTCATTTACCGTTGCAAAATCATCCATTGAGTTAAGATAGATGGTAAATTTTACCACCTGGGAAAAATTTGCACCAGCTTCAGTCAGTATCGCCTGCAGATTTGCCAGCACTTGTTCTGTTTGCTTTTCTATTCCATCAACTACCTCACTGCTTCCAGGGTCAATCCCGATTTGTCCTGAGACATAAATAAAATCCCCAGCCTGAATTGCCTGTGAATACGGCCCAATAGCAGCCGGTGCATATGCAGTATGTATTGCTTTTACCATATTAATTCCTCCCTATAATTTTATTTTATCATTTCCATATTCAGTCTTACTACTCTTTTGCAAGTACATCCCTATATTTCAATACATCCCGAACATAATATATATCGCCATAGCAGGCATTATATTGCTTTGCTTCTTTCCGTAAACAGGTATATATCGATTTATTTGAGGAGGTATTATACATTTTTTGGGAAAAATTAATTGCTGCTTTTTGTGTATACTTTCCCGAGTTATCGTTGATGTAATCAATAAAACCCTTCCCAAAATTATATGATTGTATCGCTAACTTTAAATCTCCATTTGCTTGTTTGATAGTTTGGGAAAAATAATAGACTCCTTGTTTAATGGAAAGTTCTGGTTCATCTATGCAACCTCTCTCCCCGCAATAGCTTTCAGACGACTGCATTGGATCATTCCCACGTCCACCAGATTCCTGCATCATCATTGCAAGCATGACATCAACATATTGTGTTACCCCAAATTGCTTTGCATACTTTTCAACAGTTGGTTTATACTCCCATACTTGCTCACTGATCGATGGGCGGGAAACGTCAAATTGCTGACTGCTTGTATTTTCAAATGACAGTATTGACACGACAATAAATACACTAAATAAAACAGCTGCTATTACGAACGTTTGTTTAATTGCTTTTCTTGTTTTAGGTTTCATAGAATCCCTCTGTTATTCTTGTGCTAGTTTCATAGATTATCTTTCTAATGTTTCTTCGCGAATAATTCCTTCTCCCGCCATTTTCCGAATCGATAGTACATATATGCAAATAAACTGCTTACCAAGAAGCTTGATCCCATTCCAATCGCTATTCCATTTTCGCCAAGCCAGTTGGCAAAAAGAGCGGTTAACGGATAACGAAGAACCCACAAAGAAATGACATTTAGTGCCAGTACCTGATACATTGCTCCGGACGCCCTGACAATTCCATTTAATATAAAATTAATACCAAGGAATGGATAGCATAATGCGATAATCTGCAGATATCTTGTTCCGAATGCTATCGCTGCTTCATCCTGAATAAATAGCCGTATACCGTATTCCGCGAAAAATACAACTAGAATTCCTACGATAAGCATAACAGAAAAATTGTAGAGCACACCAAACTTTGCAATGCTTTTTACACGTGACCAATTCCGAACGCCAATATTTTGACCAGCCATACTGCTAACTGCTGTTCCAAGCGCGTGTGCCGGTAGCATCAAAATACTATCCAAACGCTGCGCAGCACCAAACCCAGCGACAACACCTTCTCCGTATAT
The DNA here is from genome assembly GCF_041949995.1 of Virgibacillus sp. JSM 102003. Lineage (NCBI taxonomy): Bacteria > Bacillati > Bacillota > Bacilli > Caryophanales > Bacillaceae > Virgibacillus > Virgibacillus sp. JSM 102003. The sequence goes on along the minus strand of NZ_JBHFQH010000011.1, from coordinate 145,946 downwards.
TGTTACAACACTCATTATTGCTGCTACTCCAGCAGATATAACTGCCATTTGCAGTCCTGATGGAATACCAAGATTTAAAATTAGGCCAACTTCCTTTTTTGACGGGAAAGACGGTATAGTGAAAGGAGCCAGTTTGCGGTACAACACATGGATAACTCCATAGAGAAATGCACTGCCTTGCGCCACTATTGTTGCATACGCTGCTCCATCAATACCCAAATTAAAGCCAGCGATGAACAGCGGGTCAAGCACTACATTTAACGCTACAGCCAGCATAACGAACCGAAGCGGTGTTTTACTATCACCGAGTGCACGTAGTACGGTGCTAACAAAGTTATATCCAAACAAGAACAATATTCCAAGGAAATTTACTTCAAGATATGCCTTTGCCTCACTCATCATGCCTTCTGGTGTACCCAGTAACTTTAGAAGCTCCTCAGCCATAAGATAACCAACTGTTCCTAGTAAAACTGAAAGTAATACCAAAATTACAACGAATGCATTAAGATAGCTTTTTAACCCCGTATCATCATTTCTACCTTTTTGCTGCGACAGAATTGTTAGCGCAGCATTATTTAACCCAATCACAAATGATAATATCGTAAAAATAATAGTACTCGAAACAGCAACAGAACCAAGTGCATTTGCTCCAAGCAAGTTACCAACCCATAAACTGTCGGCAAACTGGTAGGATGTTTGCAGCAAATTAGTCAGCATAATTGGTCCTGAAAATATGATCAACTGCTTCAGAATATTCCCTTGTGTGAAATCATGCTGTTTCTTCATAACCGTCAGCCTTTCTTACTACAACCTTATTTGGGAACTTCAACCGGATTCCGGGATCTTTAACTTAATACCGAAAACTTCAACTGGATATCGGGATTTTCTCATAAATTCCATTCCCATCTTACCACGGATTAATAAACTCCTCCTTATTATGAAACTTATTAATAAAGTTTTTATAATAATTAAAATAATGTGATATTATAAATGTATGCTTGTATAATAATATAAAAGGAGATGTTTCGTATGATGCAAGTCCCATTAACAGTAGGACCTATGCTTGAGCATGCAGAAAAGTTTTTCTCAAAAAAACAAGTCATCTCGCAAACGCACGATAAGCTTCACCGGCTTACATATGCCGATATCGGAGAAAGAACAAGGCGCTTAATGAGCGTTCTCGATAATCTCGGAATACAAAAAGGTGATCGGGTCGGCACATTAGCCTGGAATCATCACCGGCATCTGGAGATTTATTTTGCCGCACCAGGTATGGGGGCAGTGTTGCACACCATCAATATCCGATTATCCCCTGAGCACATTATTTACATTATTAATCATGCTGAAGATAAGATTTTATTTATTGACGAAGACGTTTTACCCCTCATCGAAGCCGTACAGGATAAGCTTCAAACGGTTGAGGCATTTGTCGTTATGACTGACAAGTCCGAACTTCCAGAATCTACTTTAAAACCACTTTACTCCTATGAAGAATTACTGCATACAGGAGATCCTACACGTGAATTTTCAAAAACAATCGATGAAAATGACCCAGCCGGAATGTGCTACACATCCGCTACAACTGGGAAACCTAAAGGTGTTGTCTACTCGCATCGCGGGATAGTCCTGCACAGTTATGCTCTTGGATTAGCTGATTCAGCTGCAGTATCAGAATCTGATGTATCAATGGCTGTGGTACCACAGTTTCACGTTAATGCCTGGGGGACACCATTTGCATGTACATGGTTTGGATCAACACAAGTCATGCCCGGACCACGGTTCACACCAAAACGACTTGCCGAATTCATAGAAAGATTCAAAGTTACCATTACAGCCGGAGTTCCAACGATTTGGTTGGGATTACTTCGTGAACTGGAACAAGGCAATTATGATACATCAAGCTTGCGTGCAGTACTTTGTGGCGGTTCAGCCGCTCCAAAAGGACTTATCCAGGCATTTGAGCAAAAGTATAAAATTCCATTTATCCATGCCTATGGCGCAACCGAAACAACACCACTTGTAACACTTTCCAGGCTGAAGAGCTATCAGCAGGAAGAACTGAGTGAGGATGATAAGTTGGATCAACGTGCAAAACAAGGGGCACTGATACCTGGCCTCGATATGAAAATCATGGGTAATGATGGCGAAGTTGCCTGGGATGGTGAACAAATGGGTGAGTTACTCCTTCGCGGGCCATGGATAGCCGACGAATACTATAAAGATGAACGAAGCGAGAATGCGTTTGTTGATGGCTGGTTCCATACTGGTGATGTTGTATCAGTTGACGAAGAGGGTACACTTAAAATTGTCGATCGTACGAAGGACCTGATCAAGAGTGGCGGAGAGTGGATTTCTTCCGTTGATCTAGAGAACGCCATTATGGCACACGAAGCTGTTTTCGAAGCTAGTGTTATAGCAATTCCAGATACTGAATGGCAGGAACGACCAATCGCATGTGTTGTTTTGCACGAAGGGTTTGCTGACAAAGTCGGCAAAGAAGATATGCTTGAATTCATTCGGCCACAATTTGCAAAATGGTGGCTGCCAGATGATGTATTATTCTTCGATGAAATCCCTAAAACTTCAGTTGGTAAATTCCTAAAGCGCCAGTTACGTGAACAGGTAAAAGAGCATTATAATATGCAAGGTTAATTAGGTAATGAGGAAATCGGCTATGACGCCGATTTCCTTTATTGTTGCTGTAGAGAAATGGATCCCCTATCGGGAGTTATCGACTCGATTTGCAGGTTATCAGCCTGGATTGTGACTTATCACCCTGAGCGCGAACTATCAACTTATAATAAAAGATTCATACTAACGACTGAATAATTTCGGCAACTGTCTCTTCTTTTTCAATACTCCCAACACCCTGTCCAGCCCAAAGTGATTGCACATCTTGAACAGCGAATTCTTTACCTGCAGTCCTAATATCCTTTGTGAGCTGGTTTTGTATTGGAAACGGCAATGGCTGAATTCCAGTTGCTTCCACTTCTTCTATGAATCTATTATTGATAGCGCGTGCTGGGCGGCCAGAGAATACTTTGGTAATTTTGGTATCACTAGTTTGTGCCTTAATGAGTGCTCTTTTATATGCTTCATTTGTCCCAGCTTCTTTTGCCATCAGAAACCTGGTACCTAACTGAACACCTGCAGCACCCATAGCCACTAATGCTTTGACTTGTTTCTTCTTATGTATTCCCCCTGCTGCTATAACCGGCAATGAGACAGTGTCCAAAATTTCCTGCAGCAGCACATGCAAGCCAATATTGCTTCCATTTGGATATTTTTTCACATCAAATGTGCCACGGTGTCCGCCTGCTTCACTCCCCTGGGCAACAATTGCATCGTATCCTGCGTCTTCCATTTGCTTAGCCTCATCAAGATTAGTAGCCATCCCAATCAGGGTGACGTTATTATTCTTTAAGCGTTTAATTAAAACAGAGGACAAAACACCAAACGCCGTGCTTACTATAGAAATATTTTCCTCCAGGATGACATAAATCTTCTCTTCTAAATTGTCTTTTACTTTAACTGAATCTTCTCCTGGTTCAATGTCCAATTCATTTCTATAGTTGTTTAATATTTGTTGCATTCTCTGAATATCAGTGGAGAACGTCTCCAAGTTGGTGGCAAATAAATTAACTGCGAATGGATTATTGGTCAGGCTTCTCACTTGCTGAATGTTTTCTTTTAATTCTGCTGCACTCATATATCCAGCTCCAATCGTGCCAAGTGCTCCGTAATTAGTGACAGCTGCTACCATTTCTGGAGTTGTAATTCCCCCAGCCATTCCTGCCTGAATTATAGGTACTTCGATATTCAGCTTTTCTAATAAATCATTCACACTTGAACCCCTCCCTCTATTTATTATTGTCTCTATAAGAATACCATATTTAGTAATATTTCCTAAAACTTTCCTAACTTTCCTTCTTGACAATATTGTGAAAATTTCGTAATATGTTAATGTTAACGAACAGTGTCGCTAAATATATCGTTAATTGTGAAATTGAGTATAAGGATGTGGAAATAAACGTGAATCAACCGCAATTGGAAACTGGTATCCGTACTATTATCAGCAATACGATAGACAAATTCTCTATTTTTATACATACCGATGACGGAAATATCGCTATCAATGCCTATGAACCCAGGAAAGCAGCTAGCTTAGTTAAACTACCTATCCTAATTGAGGCCTTTCGCCAACTTGAATCAGATCTGTTCCGGGCAGACACTCTAGTATATATTGAGCGAGATATGAAAGTCGGAGGGGCAGGAGTTATAAATTATCTTACTAGCTCGAATGTATATAGTTATAAGAATCTGATGGAATTAATGATAATTATTTCCGATAATACTGCCGCGAACATTGTCCTTGATAAGGTAAAGATGGATCACGTGAATATTTTAGCGAAACACTTGAAATGTGAGCACACAACGATACAGCGTAAATTTATGGATTCAGTATCACAGTCGGCAGGATTTGAAAATTACACAAGTGCATACGATATGTATCACTTCCTGACTGTTATTGCTAATCACGGCAAGACGATAAATAACAGCAGCAGATCACAGATTCTTGAGATATTATCGAACCAGCAACTCGAGGGTAAACTTGCTAGTTATCTACCATTTGATTCAGATATAAAGCTATATCATAAATCTGGAGAGTTAAATGGCGTTGAGCATGATGCTGCTATTTTCGAATATCAGAACAAACGCCTTGAGGCTGTTGTTATGAGTGAAGGCTGGGAAAATAACGGAATAGGAAATAGACATATTGCAGACATTGGAAAGCTATTAATTGATTACATAACATCAGATTACGAGGAGGAGTATTAGTGAAAATAAAAATTGCTGTTTTTGGGCGCCAAGAACTAGTTGATCGAATTACGAAGTATGTTAAAGAAAATGAGGACATTGAAATATTCCCATTTGTTTATTCGGAGACAAACGAAACATCCGAATTAGTTGAAAAAGCATTTATGTGTGATGTCTATTTATTTGCAGGGTCATTGCCGTACTTATATGCAAAAGAGAAGGTAGAGAAAAAGAAACTCCCAACTGTGCAGGTTGATTTTGATGAATACATGATTTTAACATCATTTTACCGTGTCAGAAATCATCACAAGCAGGAACTAAATCGACTTTCAATAGATGTGATGAGTCAAAGAAACGTCGATAAAGTACTGGATGAGATGGAGTTGAACAATGAAGAAATATATACATATAGCTACGGAAATGATCAGCCTGTAGATATTAACCGGATTGCAGAATATCATGAAAATCTGTGGAATAAGGGGAAAATTGATTACGCACTTACATCAATTGAAGAAGTCGAGTCAATTTTAAAGGAAAAGGGTATCACCACCAGCTGCATGAAAATTCCGTTATTAAACATTGAACGTGCAGTTGAACAGGCCGAATCTATTGCAACACTTAACCAATCTAAGAGCGCTCAAATCGTTGCTGGCTACGTTCAAATTAAACAATTTGATTTAATTAGAGCTGAAAAAGGCGATTTTCAGGCACAGCAATTACAGTTAAAGCTACACCAAATTCTATTAAGATATTCCCAAAAAACATATGCTTCTGTTCTATCAACTGGAAATGATAAATTTGTATTATTTGGAACAAGAGGAATCTTAGATCATATAACCAACCATTACCGTGATTTCCCACTACTAAAGGAAATGGAACGTGCCTTGAACACCTCGGTAGATATTGGATTCGGCCTAGGTCTAACTGCTAAACAAGCGGAAGACAACGCAAAGTCAGCATTAGAGGCATGTAATCAGTCTATCGACGGTACATGTTATATCGTCAACGAACGTCAAGATACCATTGGCCCGCTTGGAGTGGAAAAGGAATTTAATACATCGGAATTGTACCGTTCATTAATTCATCAAGCAAAACTTAACAATGAGTTATCCTATAACTTTATTGACTTTATTGAAATTAGAAACAATGAGCCGTTCTCATCCAATGACATCGCAAGTTATTATCGGGTCACAAAGCGAAGTGCAGAACGTACTGTTAAAAAACTACTATCAGGTGAAGTCATTAAAGTAGTTGGCGAGGAAAAGCCATATTTAAAAGGACGGCCACGGAAATTATTTCAATTAAATCAGTAATCAGCCGGGTAATGTGTAGTTGTTCTGACACCTTTTCTATTTTTTGTTATGAAACTGCTTCTCATCAAATTTAATACCAACAAAAAACGGATTCATTATCAATGGTCAACCTAATACGTAGTTGATATTAACTACGACGTACTGTGGAAAAATAATTTCAGTCTAGGACACCGCTGCGGAAATCCACCTCGCGCACCTAGGGCGGCTGGCGAGCCTCCTCGTGCTGCGCACTGCGGGGTCTCGCCGATGCCTTTCTTCCCGCAGGAGTCTTCGTGAATTTCCTCCGCTGGGTTTTGCTCACTATATCGTGTAAATTAATCTTATTGTGACATTGCTTCTTAGCCATAGGGAACATTTCATACTCTAGTCAAGAAATCTCCACCAGTGAGGTCAGAATAGACTCCTATGGGAACAGCACTTTCCGAAGACCCCGGAAGAGCAACTAAACGAGGTCGTGCCCATGGAAAGCGAAGTATCCTGCCGGAACGAATTTAAGCACTCAACCATCATTAAAATAAAAGAATATCTTCACTATGTCGCAGTTTATATCTAATCAGCAACATTAGAAAACTATGCAGTAAGAAAGTAGGTATATATTTTTGTATAAAAAACACCTCTCTAACTTGATTTAGCGGACACAGGGGACGTTATTTCTATATAAAAGTAACTTTCTCGAAGTTATCCGGACACAGAAGCCCTTATTTCACATATATCATGGTTATTTGACTGTATTTGTGTGAAATAAGGTCCTTGGTGTCCGCAAACACCACAATTTCCGTGGATTTTTGCCAAATAAGGTCTCTGGTGTCCGTAAACCTCAATTTTGCTATATGAAAAATAAGTCATGATAGATGGTGGCTGCGTACTCAGCATCTTAACTGCAAAATAAATCCGAACTAGTTCGAATTCTATTTCAAGAATTTCGAACCCTAGTTCGGATTTTACTGTGTTAAGATTTTTTGTTGTTAAACAAATAATTCATTATCTCATCGAAAAACATTACAGAGTCGGTTATTAAAAAAACAGGCAGGAGCATTATGGCTAGTACAACTGCTAAGTTGGATACAAAAAATTTCACAAATCCTTTAAGCACACCAACCAATCTCATCATCCCCTCTAGAGATAATATGAATCCTCTACAATTATAATAACCTATTTAAATTCTCATAAAACGTGCATAAACCAAAGGGATTCCAAGCCTTAAATATTGAGAAGCTCCCGGACGTCATCTTCACTCAGGCTAGACAGCATCGTTTCGCCAGGCTGAATTACTTGATCAATCAGCTCACGTTTTTTTTGCTGGAGGTCGTATATTTTCTCTTCAATTGTTCCCTCTGTAATGAGGCGGATTACTTGGACAACATTTTTTTGACCAAAACGGTGCGCACGGCCTGTAGCCTGATCCTCAACAGCTGGATTCCACCATAAATCATACAAGATAACGGTGTCTGCACCAGTTAAGTTTAACCCTGTTCCACCTGCTTTAAGCGAGATGAGAAATACATTATTTTCACCATTATTAAAACGCTCACTCATTTTCACGCGATCCTCTGAAGCTGTGTGCCCGTGCAAGTAAAAATAGTCAATTTCCTCTTGCTTCAGTTTATTAATAATGATCTCGTGCATGCTTGTGAATTGTGAGAATATCAGCATCCGCTTTCCATTTGCAATTGCATTTCGAACGGTATCCATTAATTGGTTTAGTTTACCAGATTCGCCTTGGTAATTTTCCACAAAAACAGATGGATGGCAGCAGATCTGACGTAACCTGGTTAATCCCGCCAGAATCTTCATCCGATTTTGGTTAAAGCCACTTTCTTTCATAGACTGTGCTGCTTCTTGCTGCAGCTGGCGCCAGTAACCGACATACAAGTCCTTTTGATCTTTTGTCAGTTCTGAGACGTGTACTGTTTCGATTTTTTCCGGCAGCTCTTTTAAAACATCTTTTTTTAACCGGCGTAAAATAAACGGCTTTGTCAGCTGTGAGATTTTTTCATGTGATAGCTTTTTAAAACTACGTTGATTTGGCATTAGTCCCGGTAGTATAACCTGAAAAATTGCCCACAGCTCATCAATTGAATTTTCGATTGGTGTTCCACTTAAAGCAAACCTTCTGCTCGCTTTAATTTCACGAATTGCCCGCGATGTTTTTGTTGCATAGTTTTTGATGTACTGTGACTCATCCAAGATCAATGTCTGGAACGATTGCTCGCGATAAAGCTCTATATCCTGGCGCAGTGTTGCATAAGAAGTAATCCAAACATCCATATCAGCATATTCCTCAATCTTTTTCGCGCGTTCTAAAGGTGCTCCAGTTAAAATTGCCACGTTTAAATCAGGAGCAAATTTATCACATTCATTTTTCCAATTATATACAACCGATGATGGTGCAACAATTAAATGTGGCTTATCACTAGGTTCTGAAAGGATATAAGCGATACTCTGCAGTGTCTTTCCAAGCCCCATATCGTCAGCCAAAATACCTCCAAGATAATAGGCACTTAATGACTTAAACCATTGATACCCTGTCAATTGGTAACTTCGTAATGTTGCATTAAGATTTTCCGGCAATGGATAAACTTGTTCCTCAGGTGATTTCAGCTGATGTAACAGCTTACGAAAAGATGGGTCGTAATTTTTTTTTGTGTCGATTAACTCATCAACCTGTGCACCACGATAGACAGGCATTTGAACATTCCCATCCTGTAAGTCATCTTTTTGAATATCCAAATCATCAAAAAGCTGCTTCATGGAAGAAAATTCATCTCCCTCAAGCGAAAGTAATGCACCACTTTGCATTCGGTAGTAGCGCTTCTTCTCCATGACAGCATTAAGAATCTGGCTGATTTCTGAATCATTCACTCCATCAATATTAAAGCCAATTTCAAGCAGATTTGAGGATGATTCATGACGCACACTTGTGCTCGGTGATGGCTCGTTTTCTACGATGAAGTTGCGTATCTCTGAAGTAAGGAATAGCTCAACATACTTATCAAGCAATGGCAGTACATCGTATAGAAATTCATACAAACTTTCTTCATCATCTGCTTCAATATATAATTCTTTTCCATTGTAATGAAAGTTCGCGTGTTCAACCAGATGCATAATCTGCTGTTCTCTTTCAACATCACGAATAATGATGACATCATCCTGTTCACGCCCGCTAAACGGATCAATTTGGTGGTCACCATAGTGATATTCAAGTTTGCCGACAATCCAATCTGCCTGAACTTCCAGAAATAATTTTGCGCGTAAAGGCACTTGAATTATTTCAGCTGCGACATTTTCATCTATTTGTACATCGCCGACCTTTTTAAGTGATGGAAGGACTTCGGAAATAAAAGAATCTGCCTGTTTTTTCGGAATAGGAAGTTGTTCGTTTTCTCTTCCCACCTGAGTGATCTGTTCGATAATCGGAATCTGTTCTTTCTGAGGAAAAAAGAACGCTCCATGTGAAAACAGCATCTGATATAGCTTGAAATAAGTCATGAAAGCCATATCGTCCATGGACAAAACCAGTTCCCCCTGTTCGTTTTTCGCAAGGTCAAAATGGAATGGTAGCTCATCCTCCACAACATCAATATGCTGAAAACTCTGATCCCTTGTTTCAACAGTGAAGTCTCTTTTTATAAGCATGTGCAATAACTGTTTGGCAAGTAATGGCGGAATAACAACTGACCGCTCTGGTGAGTCCTGGTAATGATAAATACCGCGATCAAGATATATTCTTTCATTACGTAATACGGAATTCAACAGCTCGAAAATTTCCATATCCTGCTGATGGAAATAATGTGTTTCCGGACTGTATGTAAATGTTTTTGTAAAATAATGCTCGTTTCCTTGAAATACATCGTTAAGAAAATCGTGTGCATTTTTAACAACAAGGCACCGTTTCTCACCGACTTTCAGCTCCAATAACAGATTACGTTCAAACGACCACTTGACATAATACTCAACATGAAGCGGTATTTTTTGTGAAAACACTTCGGATTTCGGCTGATAATCGGTTAGTGAGGATATGGAATCAATCAGCCAATTGGTAGTTTGATAGTTATCAATTATTTTTCGAGGTGGATCATTTGTTTCTTTAGCAGTGATTGCAATTAATGTGGCAACAATATGCTTACACGACCCATATGTGTCAAATGCTGGACAATCACAATAAGCATCAACAGACCCTTTCGAAAAATCGGACGTATTAATTTCAACAAAATAATCTTCAGTTCCATGTACAGTTGCAGTCCAGACCTGATAATTTATATCATAAAGTAATTCACTAACTAGGTTTTTATTGTAATACTCCAAACCGCGTCTATATATAACGGATGGAAACATTTTTTGTATATTGATATCACGAAAACTTTTCAAAACACAAGTACCCTACCTTCTACCATCTCTTTATCTATTATTGTATATGACACGTACTGTTTTTTAAACTAAATACTTTTACAAGGATAGGATATTCTGGAGGAATTTATACCTTGAAATAAGAACTCTCACGCGAGAGCTCTTACTTCATTTTACTTGGCAGTGCCTGGATGGATATGATTAGATCATTGAGTTTACCTTCGATGCGGTGTAACAAATAGAATGTTACCACAATCGGAAATCCAACTTCTGTCACAAAGGATACCCATGTTTCCACTGAAATCACTCCTGTCTGATTTGATTTTTATTTGTTTAGAAAACTTGGCATTCGCTGTGTCTTTTGGTGAATTTCCTTAGTTGCACTTATGCAGTAAGGAAATAGTCTTATCTGTTAAAAAAGACCAGGGCTCTTGTGCCACTGGTCTTTAGAACAGTTAATAAGGATTACCATTAGCCAATTATGCTAAGTCAACTTCAACTACATTACGTTCTACAATACGTGCGCTCTTTTTTGATACTAGATTGCCGCCTGATGATGAGAATGCATCTTGTGTGATAATTTCGTCCATTGCACTTGTGACAGCAGCTGGATCAACTGGCTCAACCGGGTTGTCCAATGAGTATGTCACAGTTTTACCTTCGTCATTCAAAAATTTAAGTTCAAGCTTCTTCATTATGATTCCTCCTCTCCATTATTTTTTAGCAGTTAAGAAAGTATATATCCTTTCTTACTGCATAAGTGCAACTAAGGCACTCGCCATTAAGGCTTGACAATTGCCAAGTTTTCTAAGAATTATGCCTGACTAATTTCTGAGCTGTCATTACGTTCAATATTGTAAAGCGGGCGTTCCTGAAGTCCTGCAAAAGCTGTAGCAATTGCATACAACTGGTCAGCGGTTGTAGCTGGTTTAACGTTATTAAAACTTTTGGTTTTGTAGATGATTTTACCTGTTTCAATATCATTGCCATCATCCAGTGTTAACGTTAACCGTGTTGTAACTATTTGCGATACGGCCATCTCGATCACCTCCTTTCACCACTACTATCGAACCTCAAGAGCAAAAAGTGGCATCAAATCTAAATATATTTTTCTGGTTGTAAACGCCACTTTTAAGATTTGATCAAGGATTGTAGTTGTAATGAAAAGTATTATTGTCGGAAGGTGACAAAATTGTAAGGTTACCGAAAGGAAAATACATAGTAGTTTGCATTTGTTCAGGATAAACTGGTGAAAGATTAAAACTGGAGGTTTTGAAATTGAGTAAAACAGTTGTAAATGTTAATGGTATCCATAAAGTTTTTGGCAAGCAAAATGAAAATCAGTACCGTGCGTTAAACGGTGTCTCCTTTGACATTCAAACAGGCGAATTTGTCGGCATTATGGGACCATCCGGTGCTGGTAAAACAACACTATTAAATATTGTTTCGACATTGGATAACCCAACCGATGGAAAGATTGAAATTGCTGGAACCGATATTACAAAAATGAAGCAAAAGCAGTTAGCCGACTTCAGATCCGAGCAATTGGGGTTTATTTTTCAGGACTTTAATCTGCTTGAGAACCTGACAATCTATGAAAATATTGCATTACCGCTATCGTTGCAAGGTGTTCCTTCACGAAGAATAAAACCTTCTGTTCAAGAGGTCGCTGCAAAGTTAGGCATAGAAGCTATTTTGGAAAAGTACCCGGTAACTGTATCTGGTGGCCAGAAGCAACGTGCTGCCGCAGCTCGTGCACTCGTTCATGAACCAGCTATTATTTTGGCTGATGAACCAACAGGTGCTCTTGATTCCAAAAGCGCAAAAAGCTTAATGGAAGCAATGGTGCACCTGAATCAAAATCATGATGTTTCCATAATGCTCGTAACACATGATCCACTCAGCGCAAGTTACTGTGACCGCATTCTATTTATTCAGGACGGCGAGCTTTACAAAGAAATCAGCCGCAAAGGGAACCGGAATGATTTTCACCAGGACATTCTCAGCGTTCTTTCAGAATTCACATTCCCACATGAGGAAGTTTAGAAAGGAGGGGAAACTATGCTTGTGAAACTGTCACTTTCCAGTATGCGCAAAATGTTTAAAGATTACCTAGTGCTGTTGTTCGGGTTAACGATATCGATATCTATTTTTTACATGTTTGAGACACTTGCCCAAAACAAAACATTTATTGAAGCCAATGCGATGATAAGTTCGATTGTGTTTATTTTCCATGTTGGAACGTTCATTCTGGGTGCGATTACTGTGCTTTATATTTTCTACGCAACGTCATTTATGCTGACATTACGACAAAAAGAGATGGGCATGTATATGACGCTCGGTGCGAAAAAACCTAAAGTCACCCAACTCATGTTTTTTGAAACGTTTTTTATCGGTATTGTTTCCCTTTTTATTGGTCTAATTGTTGGGGTTGGTTTAGCTAGAGGAATTGCCGAATTATTCATGTGGCAATTGGATTTTTCCGGGGAAGGATTTGAAGCATTTTACCCTTCTTCAATGATTACAACAATCCTATTCTATACAGCATTATTTTTCCTGACATCGATTGTGAATGCATGGAAAATTAGCAGGAAAAGTGTTCTCGGTCTTCTTCACGCTGATCATAAACAGGACCAAGTAAAGGTTAAAGGCAAAAAGACAATTTTCGGTGTAATTTTTGCAATTATTTTAATTGGTGCAGGTTACTATTCCATGATCAATATTGCCAAACTTGAGCAACTAGGGGTTATTTTGGCTGCAGTTACGATTACTGTAGGAACCTATCTGGTTTTTATTTCCCTGTTGCCTTACGTCGTAAAAAAAATAAAAGAAAATCGTGCTCTAAATGAAAAAGGAATCAATTCGTTTACGCTAGGCCAACTGCGGTTTAGAATGCAGAGTTTAACCAAAGTACTTGGCACGGTGGCGATGTTAGTTGCACTTGGGCTAGGCGCGATGACAGCTGGTATTTCCTTTTACCATAATGTCGAATTGCAAGCTTCCGCTTTTTATGCAAATGATGTTGCTATTCACCAGCCGACTGCTGAAGATAACGAGGCACTCGAGGAAATGAACATCACCGAAAAAAATACCTATCATTATAAAATCAATGAACAAGGAATTTATTTTTTAAAAGACGATTTACTGGAAAATCCACCAATGATAAAGCAAATGAATCAAGCATCATTAGAACTTCCAGAATCAGCGCGAGTTTCTGATCCATTACCTGATGAAAAATACGCTATGCAGGATTTACCTGATCAGTGGTCAACTGCATTATCCATGGAAATGAACACTGGCTCCCAGATGTTTGATGATAAGGAAGTATATGTTGTTGATGCTGCCAATTACCAGAGCGTGAATACTGATGAGACATTCGTTGTACTAGTGCAAGTTGATGACTTTACGGAATACCTTCCACAGCTTAAAAAAATCAGTCAGAACCAGTCGGAACTGGCCGAGTCCTATCGAGGCGAGACAGTTGAGAATGTTCAAGGAAAGTACGGTAATTATGTAGCATTCAAGGCGATTGCCAGTGGAACAATATTTATGGGACTTTTCCTGGGTATAGCATTTTTAATGATGATGGCAAGTGTCCTAATGTTTAAGCTGCTGTCAACAGCTACCACTGACACACACCGCTATAGCATGCTTCGCAAAATTGGCGTGAGGAAATCGCTATTAGTTAAATCAATATACCGGGAGCTATTTCTACTTTTCCTATTCCCAGCATTGGCTGGACTTGTCCATGTCCTTGTAGGAATGCAAATGTTCTCGTTCATCATTATCGAGCCATATACAAAAATATGGATTCCAATAAGCATCTTTCTTGTTATCTATGGATTGTATTATTGGATTACGGTACAGATGTATAAACGGATTGTATTACCAAGCAGGTATTAGAAAACTTGGCGTTAACCAGGTCTTTATGGCGATAGTTGCACTTATGCAGGTAAGAGAGGATTTAACCTTTCTTAACTGCTGCATAAAACCGGGCAGCATTTAAACGGCTGCTCGGTTTTTACGTTTGGTTCTGATGAATAAATAGATGTATAGGATAAGTGAAACTAATACCGATCCAGCAGCGGTTATATAAATAACACTATAATCAAACATAAAAGCCAACTGACCAAAGGTGATTGCACCAAGACCGACACCTAAATCAAAAAACGAAAAAAATGTAGCATTTGCCATCCCTTTCCGATTGTCAGGAGCTTTATCTACGGACCAGGCCTGTAATGCTGGCTGAACCGAGCCAAATCCCAGTCCATACATTCCAGCTGCAATCAGCATGACAAATGTACTCGGTAACCATGATAATAGGAGCATGGCACCAAAGATAAGAATGGTCCCTGGCAAAAATACATATGCATGACCTTTTTTATCATAAATTTTCCCTGCAAAAGTCCGGGAAATCATTAGGAAAATCGCAAATACAAGGAAATATGATTCAATCCCTAGTATATGTTTTTCTTCAGCATATAACGGAAGAAATGAGGTTATCCCGCCAAATGTTACTGTTATAAAAAACAATAAAACTGACGGCTGGATAGCAGTTTTTTCAAAAATATCAAACTTGACCGTTGTTGATTTTTCCGCTAATTGATCCACCTTTTTGTAACGGATTCTCGACGATAGCAAAAATGCCACTAACCCTAAAGAGGCACAGATAAGAAATAATTGCGTAAAAGAAATGTAGCCAACCAATGTAAGCCCTAACGTTGGGCCAAATGCAAGTGCCAGGTTGCCAGATAAGCCAAAGTACCCCATCCCTTCTCCACGCCGATTCGGCGGAATTAGGTCTGTTGCAATCGTTCCAGTTGCTGTGGTGGAAAATCCCCAGCCAACACCCTGCACAATTCGCATGATAAACAAAAACACGATACTAGCAGCAAATGCATAGGATCCTACAGATAATACGAAAATAGCTAGACCTATCATGTAAACAAATCCTCTGCCCTTCGACTCCAATGCATGACCGGCATACGGTCGGAGAAGGAGGGCTGAGAAAGTGAATACACCAACAATAATCCCAATTAATTGGTCACTGCCTCCCAATTCCTTGACGAAAAGCGGCAAAGTCGGAAGTGTCATTTGGAACCCGAGAAATATAAAAAAATTAGCCAGGCAGATTAACACGAAATCCTTTGACCAAATCTTATTCGGGATGGTTGAAGTATGTGCTCGTGATTCTGTAGTCATTTATCTCCGTCCCCCTTCGATACTCAAAAGTACATTATACATTGCTTGCTGTTGCCTGTCACTTCCCGTTTTTTGTCGAATCATGGTGAACATCTGTCATACTTTCCAGCTGATATGTTTATTCACACCAGGAGCATACTATGGTATACTTTAGACAGATAATAAATAAGAAAAAGACCACAGCGTGAACTGTGGTCTTTGGATAAGCGGTTCCCCTAGAGGGATCGGCCATTCGTTTTAAGAATAGACCTCACCTTAAAATCTTTTCAGGGAAATAGGGAGGGTCTATTTTGCACTTTATAAAATTAATCTTTAAGGTATAAAGTATAAGCCAAGTTTTTCTAATATTGATCGCCGAAATGATCAAGGCGAGCAATGCAATCAACATGGTACCAAAACTCCCCAGCACCATCATCACTTCATACACGCTCAGAGGCATCACCTCCTTTTCACAAGAAGGGTTAGCCGACCTCCCTAAAAGAACATTATCCTTGTCTCATTATAATATGAACCCAAAAGACAGAAAACGTACATTCGTACCAGTTTTTATGTTTTTTTCAAACACCTTGGTTATTGAATCTGCTGCACAAACAAATAAATACCTGTAAATAATAATAATACATATGTAAGTTTACGAAACAGGTTCTGACTAATCCACCTGAATAGAAATTGTCCCATGACCAGTCCAATTATAACGATTGGCAATGCCATTGCGCTTGAAACCCAAATTTCTTTCGATGTCCCTGCAAA
This sequence comes from Virgibacillus sp. JSM 102003, assembly GCF_041949995.1. Taxonomy (NCBI): domain Bacteria; kingdom Bacillati; phylum Bacillota; class Bacilli; order Caryophanales; family Bacillaceae; genus Virgibacillus; species Virgibacillus sp. JSM 102003. Next base: position 129,516 of record NZ_JBHFQH010000011.1, on the reverse strand, counting down.
AAACACTTGAACAAGCAAACTCGCGAAATAAATCCACAAATAAAATGCCAGTGTTGTGCCACGCAGTTTTTCCTTTGCAGTACCAGTCCCAGAAAAATACAAAAGTATTGGCGGACCGGGCATACCGATACTTGTCGTAAAAGCCCCAGAAAACACACCTACTACCAAGTTCCGTTTAGAAGTCTGACCTATACGAAACTTCAGAATGAGCAGCAACGTCAACGCGAGTATCAGCACACTTACGCCAAGCTTTAATACTTTCATATCCATCATTAAAAATACTGAAATTCCAATAGGTAATCCAACTAGGCTACCGATTATAAATCGCTTAAGTATTCCCATATCAATATCCTTTTTTATTTTCATAATAAGGGAAATTGAGATTATCAGTGACAGAATAAGATTGATCTGGATCGCCTCACGTGGCTCAAATAACAACAATAAAAATGGCGTTGCCATTATTGAAAAACCAAAACCTGTGCTTGTTTGCAAGATTGAGGCAATCAGAACAATTATCGAAAATAGAAAAATCGTATCCAAAAAAACACCTTCTAATCATTTACTAACATCCAGTTTAACAGATGAATCATGAGAAGTTTTTTCATACTATAATAAGCCATTAAAAAACTTGGTTTATCGCCAATTCTTTATTGCAATTATGCAGTAAGAAAGGATTGGTTTCTTATCTGCCCAGAAAAAAACCCGGGGATTCTCCCGGGTTATCATTTATTCGCCAATTACACCACACGCTATCCGATCACCTGCATCACCTGATGGCTGCGATTTATAATCATCTGGTTTCGCATGGATCATTAATGCGGTTCCATCATTTCCGAGCAGGGAATTCTTTTTACCTTTTATCAGTGTTACCATATCATTGACACCTGCTGCTCGTACTGTTCCATCTTCTTCTACTACTATGTTCGGCAAATCCCCTGCATGCGGACCCTCCGGATGCTTAAAGCCATGTTTTGCATTGGTAGGATTGAAGTGTTCACCCGCTGATTTAAAATCAGGCGCTTCACATACTCCTTTTTCATGAATATGAAATCCGTGAGTACCTGGCGGCAAGTTCTTCGCATCAAGCGTAATATTCGTTCCATCATGTACCTGCCTGATCGTCGCCATACCGATTTTTTCCATATCCCTATTATACATTGTTACATCAACCTTTGTCGTTTCTTCACTTAGACTACCTAGCGTTTCTACACTCGTTTTACTTCCATGGTGCTTGGTATTTTCCATTTCATCATCATTATCAGCACAACCAATCAATACCAGAAAAAATACCAGAGCAGTTAATAAAACAACCCACCTCTTCATGTTTAGCAAACTCCTTTCTGTTTTGGTGAAGTTCTTTTCTCAAACCTTATTCTGCACAAAACTGGAAAACTTAAACATTTAATGAAAGTGCCGTAAAATTTGTTATACTAAACGAAAATTAGGAGGTTTATCTTTTGGGAATTTTTGATGGCATGAGGGAAATGCATCTGAAGTTGAAGCAAAAGACGTGGAAAAAGAACTTCATGAATTATTAAGCTCTTCTGAAAAAGCGGAACACGCCTATAAACTTATTCGCGATTTATTGGTCTTCACAAACAATCGTCTTGTGTTGGTGGACAAGCAAGGCGTAATCTCTTAGAACTCCTTTTTCTGCATTTAGCGGAATGAGGATTCACATTGCCGATCTGTATGTGGAATTAGCAATAAAAAATACACACGCTAGTTTAACGTGTGTACTTTTTTACGTATGCACCTATTTTTTAAATGTTAGACAGTTACTGCTTCATTTTTATGTTTTTGTTTAGGATTATGTGCTTTAAGGAATGGAACAACCCAGCGGTCTAATCCGAATCGGCCTGCGTTATACCCGGCTACCAGGATAAACACTGTAATTAATACCATTTGAGCGTTAGTGCTTACCGTACCACTGAATAAGAATGCAAAGTTCATTGTGATACCCATTAGTGATGCGAAGTTTGTAAAGATACCTAAGATTAGCGCTAACCCGACCAGGAACTCGCCCCACATAACCATGAAACTGAATAATTCAGCGTTCGGCAGTGCGAATGTTTCAAGAAATGTTGCCCACCAGCCTTGAACTGCTGGATGTTCTCCGCCTGCACTAGCTATTGCTCCTTGCATAAATCCACTTGCATCAAAACTGCCTCCTGTTATCTTTCCATATCCTCCAGTCAGCCATTGATACCCGATATATATTCTAAGAAATGCCAGTACACCAGCAACTACTTTATTATTGCGAATGAAATTTACAAACATGATATCCATCTCCTTAAATTTTTATATTTATTTTGTTCAGTATTTCACAAAATAACTTGAGTTAACCTCTTTATTACACTTATATAGTACCATGTATTTATATAATTTTGGTTATTATATTCAGTATTTCACAATTTAGATACAAAGTTATGACAGAGATGTGAACTTGACTAAAAACCCTCCTATCCTCCCTATAAAATAAATCGATATATACCTTTTAATCATTAGTCTGGCCAACGCTTGAACTCCATCACAATACGAAAACATACCTTAATCTTAATATTTACTTGACTTTTCGAAAAGATTACATATACTGTATATATAGACATACACAGTATAACAGTTAATTCATCCAATAAACTTGGAAAGTGAACCACTACATGGGAGGGTTACATATGGAGGATTGGAAACAGGCGTTTTGGCTGGCGAAGTTTGAGTTAAAGGCTTCGGCACAAAATATCTTGATTTATCTTTTTGTGTTAGGCGGGGTCACGTTATTTTTTGTGACTTCACTGGATTCTTACTTGGAAAATAATTATGTAGGCTTTGATTTATTTTTCATTTTAGCTCTTGTTTTTTTATCTGGATCGGGAAGACCGAGGAATTTTGCCTATCAGAAAATCAACAGTGATTTACGGGGTGCACCTGGTACTATTATGCTTAAACAATTACCCGTCAAACACAGCACCATAAACAGAAGCAGACTTATTATTCACTTTTTTAGTGCTTTACCATTTCAGCTTTTCTTTCTCATCATATTATATTTGCTGAATCCTGCATTACAAAGTGAACTTTCGCTAAGTTCTTATCTCACTTTTTTGGTTATCTGGCTGTCATTCGGGGTTTATGCTGGCGCATCTGTACCTGCTGCAGATACAGGTGACCGTATGAAGAATTATCAAATGGCTGTACTGCTTTTCTTTGCCTTTCTAATTATTACAGCTTTTATTACAGCCATTCAGTTGATTGGTAATTATGGAATTGTACAATGGACTATCATTGCCGCCCAGAAATGGCCATGGATATCTGCTATTACATCTATTTTACTAGCAATTATTGGATTTAAATACTGGGAGAATTATATGAAAAAAACCATAAATAATCTGGATTATCTCTAAAGGGGGATATGCTGTGGAACTACCTATTCGTCTTTCGAAGGATTCCCGGGAACCAATTTATCATCAGATTGAAAATCAGCTAAAAGCACTAATTGCCGGTGGACATTTAGCTGCCGGTACATCTTTGCCTTCAATCCGTGGTTTGTCCAAGGATTTAGAAATCAGCATTATCACAACACGACGAGCATATCAGAACCTGGAACATCAAGGGTTTATCCGCACATCACAAGGTAAAGGAACTTTTGTGGCTGAAATTGAAGATGCTACAAAACAACAAGTTAAATCGTCGTCTGTCTATCAAACTATTCAGGAAGCAATTGATACAGCTATCCGCTATGATTATACACTCAATCAAATTGAGGAAATTTTTCAAGACGCGATACGTGCACGGAAAGGGGAGTAACATATGCAATCATATGCAGGGATTTCAAAGGTACAAAAAAAGATAGATGATTTCCATTTGGGACCGATAGATTTACAAATTGAGCCCGGTACAATAACTGCCCTGGTTGGCAACAATGGTTCTGGTAAAAGTACGTTACTTAAGCTATTAATGAATATGGCAAAACCTGATATGGGTAATATTAGATTATTTGATAAGTTTGTCTATGGACATAATGAAACCTGGAAAAGTAAAGTATCTTATCAGCCACAATTAGCAACTGGGTATAACGGATACAACGGAAAGGATTTGAAGGCATTAATTTCATCTTTATACCCAGACTGGGATGAAGCTTTATTTAAAAAAATGGCAGATTCATTTAAGCTTCCGCTGGCCAAAAAGTATGAAAAATTGTCTCCTGGAATGCAACAGAAGTTGAATCTTGCATTAACAATTCCGCGAAATACGCCGTTATTAATTTTAGATGAACCTACAACGTTCATGGATATCCCATCTAAAAGAGCTTTAACAGATATATTGGCAGATTGGATGGAACAAAGTGAACGTGCGATTATTATTGCCAGCCATCAAGTTGAGGATATTAAGAAACTAGCAGACTATATATGTGTGTTACAAGACGGTAAAATGGTTGGGAACTTTGAGAAAGAGGTACTTAAGGAAAGTTATGTGCGGTATTGGCTACCTAATTCCATGCCAGAAAATGCTATTCCAGGGGAAGTTGAACGAGGTATTCAGACAGTAATTTCAAACCAGCCCGAGATAACCGAGTCATTCCTCCAAGAAAATAATATGATTTGGACTGATCGTACTAATCTGGATCTGGAGAAGATCATTTCAATCTTACTAGATGAAAGCGAGGAAAAATAAGCAATGGAAACTATGCTAACGGTGGAATCACTCGAGAAATCATTTAAGGATAAACAAATTTTGAAGGACATCTCCTTTGAGGTTCGTAAAGGAGAAATCATGGCAATTCTGGGACCAAATGGTGCAGGTAAATCGACAACCATTCGTAATATTATGGGGATAATGTACCCCGATAATGGTAAAATCTCTTTTCAAAATCACCAGGAAATCCCTCGTCACCGTATTGGTTATTTACCGGAGGAACGAGGATTATACAAAAATGTGAAAGTCATGGATATTCTGCTCTATTTAGCTGAACTGAAGGATTATCCTTTAAAAAAAGCAAAAGAGCGTGCGATTACTTACCTGAAGAAGTTTGATCTTGAAGGAAAGGAAAACGTTTCTGTTGAAGAACTATCAAAAGGTATGGGGCAAAAAGTTCAATTTATTGCTTCAATTATACATGAGCCAGAACTGCTTATTCTGGATGAGCCATTTTCCGGGCTTGACCCAGTAAGCCAGGAATTGTTTAAAAATGAGATTCGCAATCTGGCTGACAATGGAACTGCCATTCTATTATCCTCACATCAAATGAACCTGGTAGAGGAAATGTGTGACAGGCTGTTCATGATGCACCACGGACAAAAGATTATCCATGGCAATATGGATGATGTTAAAACAGAGTATGCTAACTTCAAGTGTACAATTCGCGGGAAAAATGATCGCGAAGAATTAGAACGATTACCTGCTGTTGAGCGGGTAGAGCAGAGTGAGGACACATCAGTTCTGTATTTAGACAAAAATGTTCAGGCCGTAAGCTGGCTCAAAAATCTTCCAGAAAGTTTATCGGTTCAGGAATTGTCCATAGACCGGATTTCGTTACATGAAATCTTTATTGATATTGCCACAGGTAAAAACTTAATGGAGAAAGCAGGTGAAGTTCATGCGTAACACATTGAAGGTCGCTAAATGGGAAATTAAACGAAACATGAAGAATAAATCGTTTCTTATCGGCTTATTTCTAACTCCGGTCCTATTTTTAGGATTCATGTTTGCGGGAAGTTTATTCGATAATTCCGACAGTGATAGCGAAAAGACCACACACGTATTTATCCAGGATAATTTGGATATCTTTGCTAACCTGCAAGAAACAGTTGAGATGCAAGGATTGAACTGGGATTTGGAGCAAACAGAAATTAGCGAGTCAAAAGTAGAGGATGAACTCGAATCCCTTGAAAACACAGCCTATATTTTTGTGGATAATCGTGCTCTTGAGGATGGCACCATCCCCGTTTACACCAGTGAAGACATTAACGCTTCGTTTATGAGTCAGGTACAAGTACTGGCATCACCTATTAAGACCATGCAAATGCAGCAGTTAGGACTATCTGACGAAGCGTTAGCAGCAGTTTCTATGGGGATCAAATTTAAGGAATCATCTACAGAAGATTCTGCCCCATCCGAAGAAAAAGCAAGTGACAAAGGAGCTCTTGGTGAAGTACCTCTCGAGCGAATCATACCTGGTGCTTTTGCAGGAATAATCCTGCTTTCTATCGTTTTCTCAGGAATGTATATTTTCCAGAGTGCTTCTAATGAAAAGAAAGATAAAATTGCCGAAATTATTTTATCATCATTAACACCTGGCGAGTTGATGCAAGGAAAAATCATTGGCTACTTTGCCCTTGGAATGATCCAGGCAGTTGTTTTCCTTTGTTTTGCCCTTCCAATTTCTATTTGGAAACTGGATGTTCCGATTTTGGATTACTTGTTAGTACCTGAGCTAATTTTGTTTGTTGCAATCGCCATCTTGGGTTACTTCCTTTTTGCAGCCTTATTTATTGGTGTTGGGGCAACGATGGCGGATATGACCTCTGCCGGTAACTTCCAGGGTATGGTTATGATGCTGCCGTTTTTACCATTTATATTTATCGGGCCTGTAATCAGCGACCCAAGTGGGCTATTTGCGCAAATTGGCAGCTATATTCCTTTTACTGCACCGGGAGTGTTATTGTTGCGGTTATCCATTTTGGAGGAATTACCGTGGATAGAAATCACCATTTCACTAGCGATACTTGCAGTAAGTATCTGGATCTTCATGAAACTGGCAGGAAAGATATTCAAAACAGGAATTTTAATGTACGGAAAAAATGCTACACCAGGAGAAATCTGGAAGTGGATTAGAGCATAACAGAAGAGCTGCAGGGATGGAGGGACAGTGCTCCTTGTCCCAGATAAAGCGTGATTTGGGACAGTGCTCCTGTCCCCCCTGTCCCCCTCTCTCTTTAGTTTTTCCCTGGATATAATGGTAATCGGAAAGCCCGATAGGCTTGGCGATGGCTTTCCTTTTTAAAACCCGATATGACAATTTCATAAATCACATCTGCAGGCTGCTCATTGTTTACTTCGATTACTCTGCTATTCATGCCATCCTCAACCTCAATATAGCCTGATGTCAGCATTCTATTTCCCGTATCATAGTGATAGTTTGCATCTCCTACAATGCTTGAAAATAATGCTTTACCGCGCTCTTCACCAAATGCCCAAACCTCTTCAACCGTCATTTTTTCTTTGTTGATACGATACTGAACCATGCGGCTGAAATTTCCACTAAGTGGATCATCACCTCTTGTAATCACGATATTGTTGTCAAACAAGAGAATGTCCTCTGTCTGTTTGTTATTATCCTGATCAGGCATTGTCATCATCGCATGTGGCCCACCAGGAAACTTGAAGTCCTCCCCCTTTGGAGTCAATAAATATTTCTCATACGAGTCGGGCCATTTTTCATCAGCAGCAAGAATCCATTGTATGTCACCTTGTGGATATGACTGCTTCATTATAAGATCCTGATGACGGCTGGAAATTAGAATCGAATCGTCTTTCTCATCATACCAGACGGCATTTTGATGAAGCCAATCCCCCTCGTCAGAGCTTGGACCTTCATAATCCTGATAAAATGCTTCCGGAAAGATATCCCGATAACTAAACTCACGTACGGTTTCCCCTGTTTCCCGGTCAATCTCAATCATTTCATCTTCAATATAGTCTGATTCCGTATCATGAACAGTTGCAAGAAAATTTCCATTAGGTAACTCTATCGCACCATGGTGGACCAAATTTGTATCTTCATAATTGCCAAGCTGAATTATATAGGAATTATAAACTTTCCCAAGCATGTTCATCTCCAGCATTTCGTTGTATTTTTCCTGTCCTTCTTCTTTTGTGATGTACAATAGATTTCCGTTCTCAAGTCGTTCAAAAACATGTGAATTCCATAAGGTTGAGTACCATCTCACCTCTGCATTATGATCTACTGCATATACATAGCGTGAACTTGGAACTATAAATGTCATTCCATTTTCCATTTTTTCTGGATTTGACTCAACAACATTGGTTGTTAGAAAGTCATCTGGTAATGACTCTGTTTGAATTGATACGGTACTGCTTGTCATTTCACCAGATTCAGTGGTCGCTTCGATAGTCACCGTATTTTGATAATCCGGGTATAGGCCGAGAATTGGTACGGAATGTTCTTTTTTATATTGATCATATGTATGTTGAACATCCCCGTTTTCATCTTTCCCCTCAACTGTTACAGTAATCTGTACTGGCTCGTCCGTTTCGAACATAGCCAACGCTGCTAATGGTGTTACTCCATAAGGATCCACCGTAATAAAAGGATCGTCCAGGGAATAGGTTCCCGCCGCATACTCATTCTGAAGTTTCTTTTCCATTTCCTTCTGTTCATTTATGCGGGTTTTGTCTTTTGATGACAGCTGTTCTATTTTTCCATCAGCTTGAAATGATGGTTCTGCTGCTTCCATCGTCTCATCACTATTATTCACAAATTCAATACTTATAAAGAACACAATCGTTACAATTGCACTTATAAAAAAGACTGTGAGCGTCTTGTTCATGCATGACTCTCCTTCTCTGATACATTATCTTATGATTTTTTTATTGCGTAAATAATAACATATATACCTGCCAGCGCTGTAATACTAGCTATTGTAAGGGGGATTGTGCCAATTTCTTTTAATACCATGCTGAAATTATGAAACTCAGCAGCATAAATTGCAGATGCAATCAGTACTGACCCATATATGATTGCGCTAACTAGTAGCAGTTTAATCCCAAAATCTATTTTTTCCATCATAATTCGCCTTTCCCCCCTTCACGTTTCGTATAAAAATCAGTCCTAATGACACAATAACCGTTAGATTGGAGGCGTGTACATGCGACTATTACTCATTTCATTCAGTGTATTTCTATTACTATCCCCAACTAACCTAGGGGCATATCCACTTCAACAAATTGCAGTAGCAGAAAAAGATATCCCTTCTTATGCTAAATGGGGAAGAATGGCTATGAAGGAGACGAAAGCAAAATACCCTAATGCTGCTATAATCGACTACCTTCACAGAGGACGGGAAACGAAAGATGGTTCCACAATTGAAAAGTTCAAACTCTGGCTAAAGGAAGACAATAGAGAATTCGGTGTGTTTATAAACATAGAATTTAATACCGAAACAGAAAAAGTTATCGATATTACGTTCCGAGAGTCATCAAGCTAAGGCTGTTCTTTATTTTTTAACGTGAACTCCTCTGTATTATCGTCCCATTGCACTCTTACATCAATTATTGCGTCCTCTGATACTAAATCATTGCTTCTATGTATAAATACTTTCTTTTTGGGTGGTTCGTCAAACTGAAGTCCTTTCCACCCTTCGTTCAAGGGAGCCTCATATTTAAATTCCAGTCTTTTTACTGGTGACAATTCACTGAGTTCACCCTTATACGTGAGTTTAAATTCTGATTGGCTTTCGCTGTCGTATTCCAAAGTGCCATTCACATTATAGAACACTTCCTTACCATCAATTTTGTATTCTGCCTTCCAATTTTCACTTACGCCAGCAAACATATAGTCATGTTTAATGACGTCTTTGTTTTGAGATTTTATTATGGAGTATGTTGCAATTAGTAAAATCACAAATCCGACAATGCCAATTATTAGCTTATTACGGTTCAATTGTGAGCCCTCCCCCCCTGATAACTTCTATTATAATAATTAATAGTCCTGCAAAAAGGACGCATCCTTTATGGAAGATATGCGCCCTTTATTGATTATTTAAATTCTCCTCGCCTTAATACCGACTCTTATGGATAGCCTCCTGTGCTTTATGCAGATATTTCTGTTTAACCTTAATATCATAGGTTGATGAAAAGTTTGCACTTCCTAAATTTCCATTCATTGGTGTGGCTGTTTTTGTTTTCGTAATTATTCCTGCATCATTAAGATTACCTTTAACTCTACCGTACTCCTCCAAGTTTTGAGTGAAGCAAACAGTTTCCCAGCTGTTTTCTTTAAAAAAATAAACAATGCGTCGCAGCATTTCAAATACCTCCAGTCACTTATCATGAGTGAATAATACTTCCCCAAAAAACATTTCCTGGCAATAAAAGAAACCGGTGTAATCATTGATAAATTGAGCCCCTCCACATTCCCCCTCTTTTTGATTAGCATTACCGACTCTTCTACTCCTGCTGCAAACACACTTTACCAAGACAGTTTAGTTGATAGTTCAACATTTCTTATGCTTATATTTATTAATATTGGTCTGTCCTTTATGAAAAAGTCTTATGGACAATTTCAATTCATTCGATAAAATACCTGCTAAAAAACGCATTCTCTATGTCAAAAAATGCGCCACAGAGATAATTTAAAGTTCCTCTATTTCACCAAAATGGTTCCTGTTCATTGGATAGCTTTAATATAAATGGGTGAAAGATGAACGAAGCAATGATCACTGCTATTATAATCACCAGTGTCGCCCACAAACTTAAGCCAAGCAATACAGTGATTGGGAATACCGCTAACGGTAAAAAGTCCAACCATAACCTTCTTTGCCTTGATTTGTTCGTCTCATATTGCTTTTTACCACAATGAGGACATTTCATCTTAAAAGCTACAATTGATTGGAGCCACGTCCATTCGTTCTCGCAGTTTTGACAAATCGGCATTGCAAGTTAGTCACCCTTCTCATTCGAATACGTTTCTCTTAAAAAAACTATTGAACGGCTGATTAGTGCTTTTAAAACATCAACATCAATATCATCTACTTTATTGATATATACACACGCTTTTCCTGTTGTATGCTTTCCAAAATCTTTAAGGAGTTCCTCTCGTTCTTCGTCACCTGTTGCAAAATACAAACTGATTTTCGACTTACGCGGTGAGAAACCGACAAGCGGAGCATCGCCTTCATGACCTGATGCATATTTATAATGATAGGAACCAAAGCCAATGATGCTTGGCCCCCACATCTTCGCTGGATAGCCTGTCGTTTCCGTAAATATATCCAGTAATTTGTATGCATCCTCACGCTTTTTAATGCTGTCAACATTTTCGATGAACTCTATCACACTATTGTCATTTTCCTTCGTTTTAAGTTCATACATTTTAAACACTCCTTATTAAGATAAGCCTTTATCTAAGATTTTTCATATCCGTTGGTGTTAAAAGATCTGTATCAGATGGAATATATCCTAATTGCCGAGCCATTGATACAATCTGCCCTTTATGATGAAACTCGTGGGTGGTTGTGTGTGTGAAAAGCCATAATACAGAAAGTTCCTCATTATCTTCCTGCCAGGGAACTTGTCCTGTCAGTTTATATTCATATTCATCTTCGAATTTATCTATAAAACTGTAGACCAGAGAATCTATTTCATCAAAGATTTCTCTCATATCACTGACATCACTTACTGACCGAGGAGTAACTGGTGTTATATTTTTCTTCAGTCCGAAATTACCCAGCCAGGATTGGTAGCATTCAGCAACATGCGCATGGAGATTTCGTATAGATCCCCAGCCAAATCCTTCAATTTCTTTTACATAATCATCATGATGCAACTTCTCACAAAACTGAAAAAGCTGCTCCCTCGTAAATTTAATTAAGTCATACTGGCTTTTTAATAGATTCATAATAATTTTTTCCTCTCTACTTTTAATTAATAAATCTTTCCCTGAAAAAGCTATTTCTTCTTATTCCGAAAACTTATGAACAAGTAAAAAGATAATATAACAAAATAGATTAAGCCAATACCCAGCGAAGCCTTTATAATAAAATCCACAGAAATCCTCCCTTATTCATGCTTCCCCAAGTACAAATCAAACTCTATTTCACATTTATTTTGATTCTGCTGAAATTGTGTAAAACGAAATAAATTTATTTTCACCTTTTCACTTTTCCTACTAATTAAGAATAATAGCCACCCTTTTCACACCTTATTTAACATTAATTAAACTCAAACCTCCCATACTCTTTTCACTTCCACTAAAGCTTTTTCATCGAACGTTAATTTATAGATATCCGGCATACTTAGTGTTTTCCAGAAGTGAAAATTATATTGCTTATCAAAATAATTCATAATTATCGTCATAATATTGCCATGTGTTCCAATTGCAATATTTCTTCCTTTATATTGTTCTAACACATGATTAATAGCCTCTACGCCTCTTTGTTGAGCACGATAATTTGACTCTCCACCAGCCCATGCGAAATTATAATCCTGCCAGACTTTCGTTATAGCTTCATCAAAGTCTTCAACTGGCTTTCCAGCTAACTTTCGCTCTTTGAATCCTTTCTTTAGAATAACTTCTTGTTCTATGTATTCTGCGATTCCTTTAACCGTCTGAATAGCACGAATATAAGGGCTAGATAACACCACATCGATGTTTTCAGCCTGGAGCAATTCCGTAACCTTTTCAGCGGTTATGAATCCTTCTTGAGATAAGGGCCGTTTCCGCTCATCAGGCGTAAAAGTTGAATGGGCGTGACGAACTAAATATATATTTGTATTCATAATGCCTCCACTATTTCATTCCTAATCAATAATTAGCATGTCATTCTCATCGAATTCCCAGTCTTCGCCATAGGCAACTTCCCACATATAGCCATCTGGATCTGAGAAATAACCACTATATCCTCCCCAAAAAACACGCACAGGATATTTAACTACAGTACCTCCAGCTTGTTCAGCTCTTTCTATAACTTTATCAACTTCCTCAAGCGATTTTGCATTATAAGCAAGTGTAATTCCAGAGAACCCAAGTTTTGATGGAGGCTGTTCAGCATCTATATCCTTCGCTAATTCTTCTAGCGGGTATAATGCCAGTTTTGTACCGTTATTATGAAAAAAAACAATCTCGGGATTATCGTCTGTTACGGATGTTTGAAAACCTAGACCGTCTCTGTAGAACTTTAGCGATTCATTTATATTTGTAACACCAAGCGTTAATAGATTTATTCTGTTCATCCTGATTCTCCTTTCTAACTCTATTAAATACTTCTCTATTTTCTAAAGAAATCCTCCATTTTTTGCTAGTTCTTTTGATTGTTTTTGCAGAAAAAAGGTTTATTATTTTTAATAAAGGAAATAAAATGACCACTACGTTTAAGGAGGATTTCATGAAACTAAAGCGGTCTCTTGCTATTGCTGGTGGTTTTTTGCTATTATTTTTTGTATTTACACCCTCCGTTCATGCCGATAGTGGCCAAACATATGAGGTTGGTACTGATTCACTGAATGTCAGGTCCGCCCCGGCCCAGAGCGCTGAAATACTCGGCCAGCTTGATGATGGTGACCAAGTAGTTGTTTTCGACGAAGCTTTTGGTTGGGTGCAAACATATTACAACGGACAAGAAGCATGGGTTGCATCGGAGTTTTTATTTGCCGCAGATGGGATAAATCCTTCTGTTAATCAAAAGGAGATTACAGTTACTGCTGACGAGGTAAGGCTCAGAACAGGTCCAGGCACACAACATAAGATACTCGGATATGCTTCCTCTGGTGATACATACACCATGGTTAAAGCATCAAATAATTGGAATAAGATTATGCTCAACGATGGATCTGTCGCATGGATTGCTTCATGGCTTACAGATACAAACAGGAGTATTCATCCAGCAGAATCCAGCGTCAATGACACCCATACAAATAATCAATCCGGCGGCTCTTTAGCAGGATACAACATCGTACTTGACCCTGGACATGGCGGAAAAGATCCTGGCGCTATTGGAATTGGCGGAACGTTTGAAAAAGGTATCATCATGGATACCGCTGATAACGTTGCAAAGCAGTTACGTAATGCTGGAGCGACCGTTATCCTGACTCGGAAAGACGATTATTTCATCCCGCTTGAAGAACGCGTGAGAATCAGTAATGCTTATAATACACATGCTTTTATCAGTCTTCACTATAATGCATATCCATCACTGGCGATAAATGGTGTGAGTACTTATTTTCATTCCGGTGGGGATGAACGTGAGCTAGCAAATAAAATTCAATCTGCCATTGCACAAAGAATCCCATTAAAAAATCGGGGTATTATGCAAAAAGGATATCATGTGCTGAGGGAGAATAATGATTTATCTGTGTTAATTGAATTAGGCTTCATCACCAACCCTTATGATTTAGATACGGTTCGAACAGCGGATTATCATGATAATGTAGCAGCGGGAGTTGTAGAAGGTTTAAAGAATTATTTTAATGAATAATATGAAGGGCTGTCCATTAGCTATCATAGCTAATGGACAGTATGTGTAACTAAAGTTTGTACGCTTGGTTTTCACTACCTTTTTCAGCATAAACCATACTCAAAATATCGTTAAACTGATATGTCTTTACATGATAATTATTTGCAATCAGCCATTCTACAAGCTTAGCTTGATCTGCATAGAATTCATCCTCTATGGCCTCAATTGCTTCGGTATTACCTTGTGTACGGAATCGTTCTATTACTTCTTTTTGATGCTGTTCATTCTGAAACATCAAATCCACAATACAAATCTGCCCATCGTCTTTCAAAACACGCGTCATTTCTTCCAGTGCAAGCAGTTTTTCATTATCAGGAATATGGTGCAATGCATAGCTTGATACGATTCCGTCAGCTTGGTTATCCAATAACGGGAGTGCAAGAAAGTGTCCTTTTCGTGTTTCAATTGTCGGATGTTTTTCGCTGCAAACGTTAAGCATTTCTTCGGATTGGTCTACACCGATTACATTTACTTGCTTTTTGAGAAATTTTGAACCTAAGTTACCTGTGCCGACTCCAACATCCACACATACGTCATTTGGCTGTAGCTTGATCGTATCTGCAATTCTGGATAATGCTTTATCATAATCCTGATGGACATTGAATCGATAGCCTGCCATTTTGATATTCTGATCGTATCCTGCAGCCTGCTTATCAAAATTCCATTTGTCCTCCCAGTTTTTCCGCAAATTCTTCATGTTTTTCAAGTGCTGAGCAAGTATGAAGATATCTTGTTCCTGGTAATTATCATCTGCTGTCTGTTCTACCATTTTATCAATCGTGTTGATCATATCCTTCATCTCAATCCATTTTTCGAATAGAGCTGATCGCTGAACGTTCAAATAATCTTTCATACTCATATTAGGATTATCCAGAATTCCTTTTATACTCTCAATATGCATGCCGATTTCCCGTAAAGCAAGAATTGTACTTAGGTGCAGGAGGTCTTTTTCAGAAAAGATTCTGTAATGATTTTCTGTGTCCTTCTTTGGCGTAATTAGTCCCTTTTGCTCATAAAATCGAATTGCTCTTGGTGTTGTATTTAACTGTTTTGCGACTTCTTTAATTTGCATGTTTTAACCCCTTTCTATTACTACTATAAACGTTAACGTTACGTTAATGTAAAGGGAAAAATTTAATACTGTTGTTTTCACTATATAATCGAACATCAAACTAAAAAAGTGCCATAAATTATGTATAAATTTATGACACTTAATTAGATCTAGATTCGATTATAGGGTGAATAGACCTTTATTTATTTCGATCATTGGAAGTCATCAGTGTGACGACAACAAGTACGATTACGGCTACCGGAAGTGCTACGATAACACTGTTCAACTCAAACGGCTTTCCAAGCAGAATCTCCCAGATTAACGTCGTTACAACACCAGCAACCATCGAGGATACACCGCCCGCCATATTTACACGCTTCCAGAAGAAAACGGCGAGTAATGCTGGGGTAAGACCGGCTCCGTAAACTGTATATGCGTACATTTGTACTTCAAGGACTGTTGGGAAGAATCTGATCAGAATATACGACAGCACACCCAACAGGATGATGAAAAATTTTGTCATTCCTAATAATTGCTTGTCCGAGGCTTCTTTTTTTATATATTTTCCGACGATATCATATGTCACATTTGTCGCTGCTGATAAAAGATAAGAATTACCTGTGGTTACAATAAACGCTGTTGCAGCAGCCAGCAGGATCCCACCAATTACTGTCGGCATAACGGTGGTTGTAGCCATTAATGCCATTCCAGGATCAATATTTGGAAACATGGAACTTGATGCAAACGCAATAAACGAAATCGCTGGAGAAATAAGCAGCATTCCAATCAGCCAGCCAATTTGCGCTCTTTTGGCTGATTTACCACCTGTCGATGATGCCAGACGCTGGTACATGTTCTGGTCACCTAACAATAGAAATAAGGATGGTAACAAGAACCCGAGTAATTGGATGTTGTTTAATTCACCTGTTGCAGTTAAGTGTTCAGCCGGAACATTATTCGTTACGCCATCCCATCCACCTGCTATCACATATATTGTTGGCAATGTTATAAACAATGCCGCGATTGCCAGAAATGCGCTTAATGCATCAGTTGGTGCGACTGAACGCAGGCCACCGATTGATGCCAGAAACACGATCAGGACTGCACCGATAATGGTACCGACTTCTACTGACATACCAGTTGTTAAGTTTAAAATAAAACCAAGACCAGTCATTTGGTACGAAACGATTCCAACAAAGGCAAGGATAATGATGATACTTGCAATCATTCTGGCAGTTGAACCGTATTTTTCTTCTAGAATTCCCGATACAGTATATTTACCGAACTCACGAATTTTTGGGGCAATTAAATAAAGTATACCAATACCAACAAGGGTAGGAATCATCATCATTAATGCGGGAATGATTCCATAAGTGAATGCCATTGATGTTTCCCCGCCAGAAATACTTCCACTGCCTGTCCAGGTGGCAAGCAATGTACCTGTTAAGACTATCGTGCCTAATCCTTTTCCTGCTAAAATAAAGTCTTCACTGTTGGATATTTTTCTTGAATAGTAAATACCCATTATAATCATGATAACTCCATAAGCACCAACAAACCAAAGCAGAGTAGGATTGTGTTCGATACCCATATGTTACACTCCTTTTCTAAGTTGTTTTCCTTATAATGCTGTTATTAAGGCTAACATATAAAGTTGAAATTAATATGGATAGAAAGAACTAATTGAAATGTTATAATGGACATAATTCGAAAAAAGAGAGGTTTTAATGATGAACGGACAGCTTCAGAACTTAATTGACCATACCCGTGAGAAACTTGGATTAAATGATTATTATTTAAAAAGACATCATTTTTTCCGTGAAATAACTAACTTTAATGAAACAGAATATATATTGAATATGGAATGGTTCCCAAATGATTCTGCGCAATCTGATGAAGATTATAACCCACCTGGATCAGCGGTAATTGATATTAATTTCCACACAAAGGCGTTAAAGCGCATTATTTTTGTGGATGATGTTTCATATGCCGATAGCAGCTTGTATCCAACTTCAGAAAAAGAAAATGCGATTGAATGGATTGAAGAAGTGACAGGTTTAACGTTTGGCAGGCAATTTCTGATTGTTCACGAAGCAGATGACATGTTAAGCTTCGGTGCAGCGGTAGACAATATACCAGTGGCGCCAACTGGAACAATTGAAATTGGGTTTAACGATGAAGGACAGCTAACCCTATTTACTATTGATGGTGATTTTCCAGATGAGGATCAAATTCAATGGGAACCGTTTGGTCTGACCTCCGAAAAGTATGAACCCTTAGCAAACAAGCAATGTAAGTTGATCGAAGTTCCTGATAAGGACCAGGAGAAATGGCTGCCAATCTATGG
Organism: Virgibacillus sp. JSM 102003; assembly: GCF_041949995.1. Lineage (NCBI taxonomy): Bacteria > Bacillati > Bacillota > Bacilli > Caryophanales > Bacillaceae > Virgibacillus > Virgibacillus sp. JSM 102003. The sequence goes on along the minus strand of NZ_JBHFQH010000011.1, from coordinate 111,872 downwards.
AATAGAGGAGATTTTTCTAGTAAATGACGGTGAAAGAACAATTCCTTTTGAAAAAGATTTAAGTTCCTTTATACAAAAAGACAGGATCCTGAAATGGGATAAGCCAATCGAAGGAGAATTCACGCAGCAAGATATTGATTTGTCGATTGAAGTCACGCTCGACCAAGCATTGAAGAATGAGCAACATCCTGACACAATACCGATTACAGATACGGAAGTTGAGACATGTGAAAAAGAGGTGTTACGCTTCTTGCAGCTTGAATTTCCAGACGAAAGCGGTGAATGGAAATTAACCGGATTATATCTGGAAAATGGTTATATTTTTGCAGAATTAAAACCAACTAAGTTTACGAACCGTGCCTTTGACCGCAAAATAAAACTGATGATTGACCGGGAAAATTATCATGCTGTTAATTATGTTGATAATGATATGCTGCTTGATATGTTCAAGCATTTTAAAGATGCGGACGAACCTGCTGTTTCACAGGAGGAAGCATTTAAAAAACTTCTGGAATATGTGGAAGTAGAGCCTGTTTATGTATATGATCATGAGCAAAAAAACTACATCATGTGCGGGAAGCTTGATTGTCCATATGGTGTGAACGCAATTACTGGTGATATTGTTTTATTATCTGGATTATAAGGGGAAACGGTGTGCTCTGGAGTGGGCACACCGTTTGTTGTATTTATTGAAAGCTTGGGCTGGTTAATTGTGAACATTCGAGCCGGAAATTTGTGAACTTGAGCCGATTTTGTGACAACTTAAGCCAATCTTGTGTCTGCATCAGCCGATTCTGTGACGACTTGAGCCGATCAGCCTTATCACGCCAAACTATAGGTCATCAAATCCATTCAAATCGCTCGTCTTCGTATACTGCCGGGATTTCTGCTCAAAAAAGTCTGTTTTCGTTCCATCGAAGTTATCAACATAAGCACGGATCCATTTCATTGGATTATCTGTATGATCAGGAAAGATTTCACTCAGCCCCATCATACGCAGCATCTTGTTCGCGCGGTATTTAACGTAGCCAGACATTTCGTCTAAATCGATGCCTTCAACATCTGCCAGCACATAACGGGACCACTCCGTTTCCAGTTCGACCGACTCTGTAAATTGCTCATATACCCATTCAGTAAATGCAGGCTTATTCAAATCCGGATTCTCATCCAGGGTTGCCCGGAATAATTCAGCAATAAACCGGCCATGCTCAAGTTCATCCCTATTAATGTAGCTTATCATTGTTGATGTGCCGACCATTTTATTTTGCCTGGCCAGATTATAAAAGAACGCAAAGCCTGAGTAGAAAAACATACCTTCAAGCAATCCTGTGTACACCATTGTTTTTAGTATATTTTCCATCGATGGCTCGTCCACAAATGCATTATATTGCTGCATGAGCTTATCATTTCGTTTAAGCAATATCGGATCAATTCGTCCGAGCTGGAATGCTTCATTTTGTTCATCGAGTGATACGACAGACGAGAGCACATAGGAATAACTCTCATTATGGACGGCTTCCTGCTGGGCAATCACTGCCATGATTGACTGGACAGACGGATCACTGGCATACAGGGAAAAGAGCAGTGCCGTTCTCGTCTGAGGTGCATCGAGCGTCGATAGTAGTCCAATAATTTTTAAATAGGCGTCCTGGTCGCTTTTCGTCAGCAACGGAAACTGGCGAACGTCACCGGACATATTTATTTCATCAGCCTGCCAGTAATTTCCGATAAGCCGCTTGTACATTTTATACCAATGCGGATAAGCAATGTCGTTCCAATTCAGGATTCCGCTTGCTTCCCCTCCGAATAGCGCCGTTGACTTATTAGGGTGTGATGGTTCCAAGGTTTTCGCTTTTTTAAGCAAGGATTTTGACATCGTGCAACACTCCTTCTACCCATTTTGCTACTGCATGCTCCTGTGAGCCTCGTGGTGACTGCTCAATTTTTAATCCGGGCCACCTGCTATGATAAAAAGTCGTTAATTTATCCACTGCCCTGCAAAAAAGCTTATCCCCGCCGAATTGCGTGTCACCAGTTCCAAATACAGCAATATGCTCAGGTTTGTAGCCAACCTCCAGCACAAAATCTTTCACTTCATCAGGCGTATACCCCATTTCCCACGTGAACGTTCCGAGAAAAATATAATCGTATTCAGATGCATCAATTGGAGGGTCAATTCCAATCCGATGCATCTCTGCTGCCATACCATCTGATTGTGCTTGATCAGCAATAATTTCCGCTACTTCCTTTGTGTTTCCACTGTATGATAAATACGCTATTAAACTTCTCAACTCTCACACCACACACATTCTTCGACATCATTGGCTGTTGAACGTACATAATAGGTCGTTTTCAGTCCTTCCCTCCATGCCTGCAAATGTAAATTCAGCATCACAGACGCTTTAATAGTATGCGGGACATAAAAGTTGAACGAGATACTTTGGTCAATATGTTTTTGTCTTGCCGCGTTCTGTCTGATCGACCAGCGCTGATCAAGAATATATGCAGATCTTCGGTAAACATCATAGGACTGGAAATCCAATTCTGGTGCAGTGACTGCAATCTTGAAATCCTTTTTTTCCTCATAATAAAATGGTTTAAAAATTGGATCGATACTTGCAGTGGAACCAGCAATCATGGATGTTGATGAATTTGGCGCAACTGCCATGAGATAACCATTTCGAATGCCATTTGCTGCTATGTCACGCTTCAGGTTCAGCCACTTTTCGTCGGTGTAGCCCTTTTCGCTGAAATAACTACCATTTTGCCATTTACTACCTTCAAAAGCTGGATAATTCCCTTTTTCTTTACTAAGTTCCATGCTGTTTTTTATCGTCAAGTAGGCAATTTTTTCATATAAGTTGTCGGCATAGGATACTGCCTCATCTGATTCCCAATGAATATGTTCTTTTGCCAGCAGATGGTGCCAGCCGAATGTTCCTAGACCAATAGCACGGTATTTTTGATTCGTCATCTGTGTTTGCTTAATCGGTAATGTGTTGATATCAATCACGTTATCCAGCATACGAACTTGAATAGTAACAAGCCGCTCAAGCACATCATCCGGAACTGCTTGTCCCAAGTTAATTGAGCTTAAATTACAAACAACATAATCACCTGTCTTATATTTTTTTACAATGGTATTTTCTGCTTCCACATACTCCTCCAGAAATTCGGTTGGTGATTGATTCTGGGTAATCTCGGTGCATAAATTCGAGCAATAAATCATCCCGTTGTGCGGATTGTTATTTTTTCGGTTCACTTCATCACGGTAAAACATGAATGGTGTTCCCGACTCAAGTTGCGATTTCATAATCCGTTTGATAATATCTATTGCCGGTACGACTTTTCTCGATAGCTCCGTCGATTGCACGCATTCCAAATACTTCTGGCGCCACGTGCCATCGCCTTTTTCCTCATCATAAAAATCTTCCAGCGAATAACCCATAACCTCGCGAACTTCATGCGGGTCAAATAAGTGCCAATCACCGCGGTTTTCTACCTGTTCCATAAAATAATCCGGCAAGCTAACACCAGTGAAAATATCATGGGCACGCATCCGATCATCACCATTATTTAATTTCAAATCGAGAAATGGTTCTATATCTTTATGCCATACATCCAGATAAATGGCGATTGCGCCTTTTCGCGTTCCCAGTTGGTCTACATTAACCGCAGTATTGTTTAGCTGTTTAATCCACGGAACGACACCACTGGACATATTCTTGTATCCCTTGATCGAACTGCCGCGGCTACGGATTTTCCCCATGTAAACACCAATTCCACCACCATTTTTGGAAAGCTTAGCAATATCAGTATTACTGTCATAGATTGACTGCAAACTGTCATCCACTGTGTCGATAAAACAGCTGGACAGCTGGCCGTGTGATTTACCAGCATTTGTTAAGGTTGGTGTGGCAACGGTCATATATAAATTACTTAATGCCCAGTATGCTTCTGTCACATAATGACTGCGATTTTCCTGTGCCTCATCCTGCATTAAGTACATCGCAATGACCATCCACCTTTCCTGTGGAAGCTCATATGTATTCTTGTTATGGTCTGTTGCAAGGTAGCGAGTTGCCAGCGTGTATAATCCCAAGTAGTTAAATAATAAGTCCCTCTCCGGCTGAATCACTTCGGCAAAATAATCTATTTCTTCTTTCTTATACGTATTTAACAAATGATCTGAATAAATACCTTTTTCCGTAAGTGTTGTGATAAGTTTATAGAAGTTTCCATATCGTAAATTCGGATCGTATCCCCTGTTTTCTGCAGCAGTTTTGTATAACTCTTGTAAGTAAATACGGCTTGCAGCATAGGTCCAATCAGGGTTAGCCTCATCGATATTTTCAAGCGCTATTTTTATTAGGGTTTCCGTAGTGCCGGTTTGATTGGCTTTTTTTAACAAAATTTCTTTATTTATATTCAACCCTTTTGTTGCATAATTTATAAGTTGTGAGATGTGCCCAGTTGCAGTCATTGTCATGTTTTTTTCCTCCTTTTAAATCCAAAAAAACAAATAAACCGTCCACCCAGGGGATGAACGGTTAGAACGACAGAAAATATGTATACCTCTCTCTATCGTTTCACCTTCTCTTACCCCGAGGAATTGAAACTACAAGCTATGGCAGGTCTCCTGGCTCGTGCTTCTTTCTACTAAAGTCCTTCCCGTACCGTAGCCGTGAAGCTTTCGATACAGTGGGTTACTCGTTCGTCCACACTTACAGTTGCGGGGACAGCTCCAGTTTTTCACTGGATTCCCTATTAAGACAATGAATGTCACCTTAACTTGTAATACTATATATAGTTATTATTCATTTTTTTATACCAATATATTGTATTGAAAGACTATCATAGAATATTACTTCTTGCAATACGGATCTGTAAAAATAGTCTTAATGGAGGATTTACGTTTTGATATAATTACAATGATTTTTGTGAACTTCGGCGAACTAGTTGTAAACTTCGAGCAACCTAGTTGTGAACTTCGGCGAAATCAGTGTGAACTTCGGCGCTTCCAGTGTGAACTTCGGCATTTTGGCGATTTCGCCCTAGTTTTTGTGAACAATTTCGTTTAATTCACTCGCCTGATCTTCTTATAAACTTTATTCCGCTCTATTACATGACACCCATTGGCCATAAAAGTTTTCAACATAGGCTGGTTACTTTTACTCGTACCGCCAATATAGTAGGAAGCATTAAATTCATCCTTTAACAGCTTCAGTGCGAGATTATGAAGTGCCCTGCTTTTTCCTTTGCCACGTTCGCTTGGAATCAAACCAAAATAAAAAAGCCTTCCTTCATCGCGGGTACCAGGTTCAATATGCGGAATAGCAACTCCAATCGGCCTACCATCCTCATACGCAACTAAACAGGAATCTTTATAGTCAGGCCCTAATTCTATTTCCAGACTTTTCATTTGTTCATCAATCGTTAATGATGATGGGGCATTGAGTGAATCGGTCATGGATTCTGCCCATATTTCTTTAAATTCAAGTTGCGAAATACTATGTAATGACTTAAAAGTTAAATTTGATTCCTGCCAAACTACCTCATTAAGTTCCTTGTAAACTGTGACCATTTCATCATGAAAGTGAAAATTATTATCTTGAAGAACTTCATATACTTCTTCAGGGAACTTACTGTTTACCATAATGTTCACATTGGGGATATCCCCTAGTTCAAGGTCACCAATAAAATTAGTTATAAATGTAATCATTTCCTTAGTGGTTAATGCCTTTGTCTCCTCAATCGTGACAAAGTTTTCACCTTTAACAATTTTAACTTTTGCATAAATCTCTAACCTGCCAAAAGTTCCTTTAGATTCCATATTCCCACGACCCCTAACCTGTCTATTTCTTAAACCACTCGTTTTTCAATATACTCATTTCCCATACATTCCAATATTCGTTTCCAACTTTTGCCGCTTCTCTATGTAACCCTTCCTTCGTAAATCCTGATTTCTCATAGCAAGCAATTGCTGAGGTATTAAAATCATATACACCAAGACTTACCCTATGCAATTTATGCTTTTCAAAGGCAATCCTTAAAACTTCTCTAATCATTTTCTGACCTATCCCTAGTCCCCTCACACTTTTATCACCAATTAATACTCTGCCGATTCGTCCCTTATTGTTGACTTTATCTATCCTTCCTAGTGAAATATGACCAATCGTATTTCCTGATTCTTTATACACAACTTTATATGCAAATGTATCGGAGTCTTCGCTATTCGCATGCTGAATATAGTTTGATAATTGGTCTTCACTTAAAGGGAATTCAAATTGATTAGCACCACCCCATTGGTATAAAAATTCTTCAGTGTTAATCCAATTGATCAGCTGTTGGAAATCCGTACTTTCAAAGTGCTTTAACTCAATCATTTTCCACATACTCCCCTAATAATTAATTGTATTGCTTTAGTATAAAGGGAACTTTCAAACTTTCCAACGAATTTATAAAGACGCCACTCGAATGAGCAACGTCCATAGATTTACTTCTTCTTGCTTCGTATCCCTATGACTCGGCCAGCTTCTTTGGGCTTTTCATCAGGAGTATGATTAGCTGCTAAAACTTTAACCTTTGCAAAAATTTCATCTGGAAAAGGTGCAGGTCTTCCTGACGTTTGGTCAATTCCCATCAGCATTTGCTCGCTTGTTGCAGCACGTTTTCCATTTTCCCCGTACAATTCATAGAAAACATGTGCACGCTTTTCATCATAATCAAGCATTTGCAGATGCACTTCAAACGGTTCACCCAGTTTCATTTCAGCAAGATAACAAACGTGATTTTCCATTGTAAAAACCGTATAGTGGTTACTTTCGCGATAGTCATCTGTAATTCCAACCAGCTTCATAAATCGATCGACGCCAAAGCTAAATGCACGAACATATTCAGCATCATTCATATGCCCATTATAGTCAATCCAAGCTTCTGGAACCTGATCATTAATAATTACTTTTGCTTCTCCCATATCAAACTCCCTCTTTCTATCAAAGTTTACCGGTAAGATTCGCCCCAGGCCAGTATTTATCCAGTAATTGCTGCAGTTCAATTAAGAATTGATCTCTGCGTTCTTCAAGTTTATCCATGTCAACGCCTTCGGTCTGTTTTTCACATCCAGTGATGACCTTCTCAGCAAGTTCATCGGTTAACTCTGGTGCTACAAGTTTTGTCCACGGCAGCTGTAAAGCAGGTCCGAATTGGTGGAGCAAATGACGCATACCCTGCTTTCCGCCTCCCATATGTAAGGTCAGAAATGGTCCCATTAATGCCCACCGTAATCCAGGCCCATAGATGATAGAGGCATCGACTTCTTCCGTTGTAGCAATACCATCGTTAACAATATGAAGTGATTCACGCCAAATAGCTTCCATTAATCGATCGGCGATATGCCCTTCGATTTCTTTTTGGACAACAAGTGGTTTCATATTTATTTTATCATAAAAGTCTTTTGCTTTTTCGATAAAAAATAATTCTGTTTTACTGCCGCCAACCAGTTCTACTAGTGGTATTAAGTAAACTGGATTAAACGGGTGCGCAACAATTACGCGTTCCGGATGATGGGCGCAATCGGCCTGGAGAGTGCTTGGCAATATGCCGGATGTACTTGACGCTATCACTGTTTCTTTAGGAGCGAATTGATCTATTTCAGCGATAACTTTTCGTTTAAGCTGTTCACGCTCAGGTACGTTCTCCTGCACAAAATCTGCATGATGCAAAGCACGTTCAAGATCTGTATCAAATGATAAGTCATGCAGTGAGGCCTTATCTTTCAATCCCATCTTCTCCATTGCCGGCCAGGCTTGTTCTACTGCATCACGCATTCGCCCTTCTGCAGTTGGGTCAGGGTCTGTTGCTGTAACATGATAGCCGTTCGCTAAAAATCGTGTAATCCAGCCATTTCCAATGACACCAGTTCCGACGATTGTAATGTTTTTAATTTGTGATGTATCCTCCCTGGCCATGTTAAACCGTCTTCCCGTCTTGCTTACGTAATTTTAATAATTCTCGCGCATCCTGTGGAGTCATGATTTCTGCTCCCAAGCTATGGACGATTCCAACTGCTTTATCTACCAGTTGCTCATTCGTCGCCAGCGTGCCTTTTTTCAAATACATATTATCTTCCAGTCCAACACGTATGTTACCTCCCTGAAGTACTGATTCAGCTACCATTGGCATTTGCATTCGTCCAATACCAAACGCTGCCCAGCTAGCATTATCCGCGATACGGCTTTTCATATATGCCAGTGTCTCCGCATCAGCATCAGCTCCCCACGGGATTCCAAGGCAAAATTGGAACATTGGATCACCATCAATCAACCCCTCATCTACCAGTTGATTGGCAAATCGAACATGTCCGGTATCAAAGCACTCAAGTTCTGGTTTAACACCACTTTCCTGAATTAGCTTTGCTTGTTTGCGCAGCCAATCTGCAGGACTGACATAAACCTGATTTCCAAAATTGACACTCCCGCAATCAAGCGTACAAATTTCAGGCAGCAGTATACCCACAGGCTCATGACGCTGTTTAGGGGTTTGCATATCGGTACCCTCACCGCCTTTAGCAGGATCAGCATCACTTGGTACCCAATCACCACCGCCCCCGGCAGTAATATTAATAATCACATCAGTATCTGATTCACGTATTCGTTCCACCACTTCTTTAAAAAGTTCCACATCATGACTGAGCTTACCCGTTTTTGGATCGCGTACATGAACATGAGCAATCGTTGCACCTGCTTTTGCCGCTTTAATGGATGAATCCGCAATTTCTTTTGGTGTTACAGGTACATCCGGGTTTTTTGATGTGGTATCTCCCGCACCTGTTACTGCACATGATAAGATGACATTTTTATTCATGTATTTCCTCCTAACAGTTGTTCATCTTAAAAAGTTCTCTTTCCTGCTTATACTGTTTACTTAATTTAACTTTTTTATTATCTTCCTCGACATAAACAGGAACTGCGTCTTATAAAAACTTCTTTAGAAAGATTAATGATTGTGTATATCCTGCTAAGTTATAGAAAAGCTATCTGTAGAAAGGGTGATATCGATATGAACAAAAATTTAATTGACTGGCCCACCTTTATAGGTGCTCTAATATTACTCCTCGCTGTCTCCATTCCACTTGCTGCTTTCCCGGAAGTGGGTAAAGAGATAGTCGGTGCTGCAAATGATTTCATGACAGGGAACTTTGGCGTGCTCTATTTATTGGGCGGACTGGCAGCTTTCGTATTTTTAATCTTTGTTGCGTTCAGTAAAAACGGCCGTATTAAACTTGGCGATGAAGATGCCGAAAAGGAATTTGGAACAATATCCTGGGCAGCAATGCTTTTTGCTGCGGGGATCGGCTCGAGCATTCTTTACTGGGGAATGATCGAATGGGCCTACTACTATCAAGGTCCGCCGTTTGGCATAGAGGGAGGCTCCCGTGAGGCGATAAACTGGGCACCCGCATATGGTATTTTCCACTGGGGCCCAATCGCTTGGGCAATTTATACGCTTCCTGCTCTGCCGATCGCATATTTTTATTACGTAAGAAAAAAACCTGTTTTGAAAATAAGTGAAGCAGTTAGGCCTGTCCTTGGACGACTAGTAGATACACCACTTGGGATTGTTATCGATGTCCTTTTCATGTTCGGACTAATGGGTGGTGCAGGAACAACACTTGCACTTGGTACTCCTATGATTGCTGAAGGTGTCAATTCTATTACTGGCTTACCCGTGAACCTAACTTTAAAAGCTGTCATCATGCTCATTTGTACGGCTATATTTGCAATAAGCGCCTATTCCGGTTTACGTCGCGGAATAAAAGTATTAAGTGATATTAACTTATGGCTTGCCATCTTCATCTTATTATTTATGTTTATCTTTGGCCCAACCCTATTTATTAGTGAAACAACATTAACCAGTATCGGTCTTATTTTCGATAACTTTTTCAAAATGGCTACTTGGCTGGAACCGTTTGGAAATATAAGCGGATTTACCGAAACAGGATTCCCAGAAGCCTGGACTGTTTTCTATTGGGCATGGTGGGTTGTTTACGCGCCATTTGTAGGTTTATTTGTCGCTCGTATCTCTCGTGGAAGAACGATACAGGAAATGATATTTGGTACGATGATGTATGGAACAATAGGCTGTATTTTATTTTTCGGAATTATGGGGAACTATGGGTTGCATCTGCATCTGACCGGAAGCTTTGACGTCATTAGTTTCATGAATAATAATGGTGCGCCTGCAGCTATTATTGCCATTATGAGCCAGCTTCCAATGTCCGGTATCATGGTTACCCTTTTCACCATTCTTGCAATTATTTTCCTAGCTACGACTTTCGATTCATCATCCTATATATTGTCTGCTGTTGTGCAGAAGGAAGTGAAGGGGGAACCACTCCGCTGGAATCGCCTGTTCTGGGCATTCACACTTTGTCTGATGCCGCTTGTCCTGATGATTGTCGGGGATCTCAAGACGCTGCAAACAGCCAGTATTGTTGCTGGATTTCCAGTCATTTTCATCATGGCATTGATGGCATGGTCATTTATGAAAGCATCTAATGAGGATATAAGGGCATCCAAGGATTATGAACCGCCAACCATTCACATTGATCATCGTGAGACAAAAGAGCTTCGCCGAAGAAAAAAAGAACGTCGATCCGCGCTTGAAGCCCTGGAAGGTAAGGATATAAATAAAAATAGAAATGATGATAAATAGACCATAGTCATGCAGAGACGACTTCTCTGCATGAATTAAAGGGGCACCCTATTTTTGGATAAAATGCTTTTTTATTAGCAAAATAGTGTTTGTATTTTCATTACGTAATAAAGTGTTCTGGCATGCCTTCCTTGTTGGGTATAAGGGTTGATTAGAGGGCGAAGACGGTAAAGAAATTCCTGATCACATTTACATGATGGACCATACTTTCTATAGCACATGTCATGTTCTTTACAGGCAGCATCAACCGCGTTAACTGGTGCACCCGGGCCACTGCATCCCGGCCCGCACCATCTGTATCCTGGAAACAGACAAAACCGCGGACGTAAGTTCCTGTTCTTTTTACCCATAATTTTGCCTCCCAACTTACTGGATTAATATATAGTTTTAGTTTATGTGTGGCAAAGACAATTGGCTTGTTTGAATACCTAATACTTTAATTAGCACAGAATGAAATTTCAGTCTAGTGGAAAAAGAAACTCTGGAAGGAGGCAGTTTTACAGTGGAACATGCTTGGTTATCCTTAATTCCATTTATAATCGTTATCGGATTGTCCATTTGGCTCAAAAAAATCCTGCCAGGACTTGTGCTTGGTCTCCTCGTTGGAGCGTTGCTTGTTGAATTCAGTGTGTTAGGCGGGTCCCAGGAAACGGTAAAATATATCGTAACGACTTTATCAGACGAAAATAACATTAAGATTATTGCCTTTCTTTATTTATTTGGCGGACTTATAGGCATGATGAATATCTCAGGTGGAATTAAGGGTTTTTCTGAGTGGATTGGCGAAAAAATAGACTCGCAACGTGGGTTGTTAAGCCTGATTTGGCTTACACTTCCATTCACATTCATGATGCCGATGTTTCGGATTATGATGATTGGTCCAGTGGTTAAGTCGCTGATGAGTGAATTGAAGATTTCCAAGCGAAAGGTCGGCTTCACAATGGATGTATCGACTAGTTCGGTAATTGTCCTATTACCTGTGGCGACAGCATTTGTTGGTTTTATGGTCTCGCTTGTCGAGGGTGGAATCCAGAAACATAATCTGGATATGGATCCATATCAAATTTTCCTGCTCAGTATTCCGTTTAACTTTTTTGCCATTGTTATGTTGATCATTGGGCTGATTCGAACATTCTGGTCATCTTCTGAGAAAGAAGTTAAAAAAAAGAAATCAAATGATGAAGAAAACTACCACCGTAAAGGAATTAAGAAGGAATTATCGATGGTAAAAGCACAGCCATGGAACCTGATTGTACCTTTATTTTTATTATTGGGACTGTCGTTATTTCTTTTATGGCAAGATGGTGTTGCTAAGGGTGCGGACACTGTTTTCCAGGCATTTTCAGAGGCCGATGCAACATTTGTTATGCTCCTAGCGGTATTTATTACACTAATAATCACCTTTGTTTTTTACATGATACGTAAGCAGGACTTAAGTGAAACAATATTTCACTTCTTCGATGGAGGAAATCAATTGATGCAAGCGATCATTCTGCTTGTACTCGTTTGGGCATTATCACTCGTTGCAGAAGATCTCGGATTTTCACAATTTATCAGCTCAACGCTTGGGTCCTTTTTACCAAGCTTTACAATTCCTGCTATCATATTTCTCCTTGGGTCGGTTGTTGCCTATTTTATCGGATCATCGTGGGGAACATGGGGGTTATTCATGCCGCTCGGAATAGCACTGGCTGTATCAACAGGGGCGTCAATTCCTTTGACGGTCGGGGCTGTATTTGCAAGTGGATCATTTGGCGCGATGACATCTCCACTTGGCGACACAACCATAACAACTGCATCCATCCTAGAGATGCCTTTAGTCGAATATGCGCGCTATAAATTAAAAATTTGTTCTATTGGTGTAGGTATTGCTGTTGGGTTATATCTTGCCGCTGGGTTCTTTTTTGTATAAACAATAAAACACCCTCGCCTTATTGTAAATGTTTTGGCGAGGGTGTTTTCGGATTATCTTTGTCCAATTCGTTAAATATATCTTTCTGGTTGGTTACTTGTGTCAGTTGGGTGTTCAGTTGGGTTAATTGCTGATTAAGCTTTTGAAGTTCCTTACTTGGCGCTAACTGATTCAGCGTTTCCTGTATATCGGTTGCCAGCTGCTGAAATTCTTTCTTTGTTACTGGCTGCGCTTCTTTTTTTAATGTGAATCCTACCTGACCATTCGGTTCCAATGTTGCCCACTCTACGTCACTTATATTTAATACATTTTTAAGACGCAGGTTCATCTCAAGCTGATCAACGGTTAGCCTTAATTTTTTAAGGTTTTTTTCCTGCAACTGCCCATTTTTGATAAGAACCTTGGATTTTCCAGTAATAATTTTTTCAAATATATTTCCTTTAACTTGTGCATATTCCATTAAATATAATGTAAAAACCAGTACTGCCCCTACAGCAAGCGTCTCCCATATGTTATTGCCAGAGACCGGCTGTATAAGCAGTGAGCCAATACCAATCATAATTACTGTTTGCGGAAGCGTCATTTGTGAAATAGACTTTCTGCCTGCAAACCTTAATAGGAATGTTCCGCCGAAAACAATAAGCACTGCCTTCCAAATCCAATCAAGCTCCATCAAACCAAGCTCCTTTATCATTTGATAGGCTTAGTTTGACATGATTGGTGTTTATTATACGAAAAGAGACAGTAACAAAAGTATTCTAGTCAAAGTAAAATCCGAACTAAGATTCAAACCCTTGAAATAGAATTCGAATTCGTTCGGATTTATTTGTTGCTGATAAGATATATGATGCGACGTCCTTTTTTAAAAAAGCTTGAGTGTTATTATGCCGCTTCGGAAATACACTTCGCTTTCCGTGGGCGGCTGATGAGCCTCCTTGCTCCTACGTCGCTGCGTAGTCTCATCTAGGCCTCAGCTCCCACAGGAGTCTACGTGTATTTCCTACGCTGGGTATTGCTCTCTTATTCAATAAAGATAAATGCATGTTGTGATGATATAAACAGATTTTAGACCATCTAAACCAGCAGATGGAATATGCGAGACTCCTGTGGGACAGCGATCCTAAGAGACCCCACAGGGAGCGTTCTTTGCGAGCGAGGAGGCTCGTGGTGAGCCCACGGAAAGCGAGTATATTCCAACTGCGCGGTTAGGGAACCACACTAAATATTTAATTTATGTCGCATTATATATCAACTACGCATTAGTTCCAACCATGAAAATGAACGTTCTTAACATCCTATCTTGTTGTTATTCTTCTTTAAAGTAGGAAATTTTAATATCTTCCGGCCTCTTCCGTTATTTATTCATTTTCGAGAAAAAATCGCCTAATGGGTCTTCCTCATCTTCATCAGGCTCTTCTTTTTCCTGATGAAGTTCATCTAATTTATCCAAATCCACCGCGTCTAAATTTATTTCCTGTTCTTCATTTGAGGCAGCAGTTTCTTCTTCCTGTAGATAAAGCGCCTCTTCCACATCACGGGAATTACTGTTTAATGACGCCAGCAAGGTTGTTGCGCGCATGGGATCCTGGAGCAGCTGATATAAGATACTGCCTATTAATGCTTCGGAATGCTCATGCTTCAACCAGCTTTTCTGCTCTTTGGTCAATTGTTTTGGAAGTGGAACCGTTAATGTTTCCCGTTCTCTTGCAAAGGTCTCGTTAACGCCTCTAAGCACATATTGTGCGATTTCACTTGAAAAATTCCGGCGTTCCGTTTCCTTTAGTCGTTGCAGTTGCTTTAATAGGTAATCAGGTGTATCTGACGGGACACGAAATGTGATCGACTGCCCGCGTTCGATGCTTTTTTTGGAATCTCGCATACTATCACCCTACTTTTCTTTCGTTGTTTCTTGTTCCTTTACTTCTTTTGGAGCATTTTTATTTGTAAAATCAGTTATTAACTTGTAATATGCATTAGCCATCATCCAGATACTCTCATTTTCATCTTCAAAAAAGTCCAGATTGTAGCCATCAAGCTTGTTATTAAGTGCCTTCAGATAGTCTTTCAGAACAGCCGATCCGCCACCAACAAAATAACAGATTTCCGACTGGGAATTCTTTTGCCATACATTACGTAGATAACGATATTCTTTCTTAGCGAGCTCCAACAATATTCGATCAGTAATGTCATGAACGTTTGTCCGACTTCCTTTTACCATGATGTGATGACGATCATTCTTTCGTGTAATAATATCAACAACATCACGTCGGCTGTCGAGCTCTACACCATGTCTGGTTCGAATTTCTTCACGGATCTCCTCAAGCGACTCTGCCACACCAAGATGAAAACCTTGTGCTTTATCGTCGTCAACATTCCGGTTGCGAATAACAGCGATATCCGTTGAAAGTCCGCCTATATCCTGAATCAGAATTTGTTTATCAATTAATTCCTTATTAATAACGTTAAGATCATTATCCATAATCAGATTTACATATGCTGCAAATCCCTCCGGATAAACTTTTACTTCATCAAATTTAATATTTACTTTTTTCCCTTGGTGTTGCGGTGTTACCAAGAACTCAACCTGATGGACGGAACCAAGTAATTGGGAACGGTACCCTACATCTTTTCCTTCCTTAACCTCTCGTAATGGAAGTCCTGTCCCAAGTGTATAATTGGCATCAATCACATCTTTTTTTGTTGCCTTAAACGCATTACTGGTTACTGCGTCAAAAGCGATAGAAGCAAATAGCATAATTAATGTCTGGTCTTCCTCCGATTTGCTGCTTCCTGGATCAAGTTCTGTTGAATTATTCGTCTTTGTTGCCAGATTACCGACTCGATATACCGCATTGTTTTCTTCCAGGGCAGGGGAGTGGACACGAATATGCAGGTTATCTATTGGATCCTTCTTATCGAGGTCTTCAATCCCAATAACCGGCCGGTCCTCCATATCCCTCGCAATTACATTTGGTATGTAGCAATTACTTTCCATTTTTCCAAAGTTTGCTTTTAATGCATCATTTCCTACATCGACTGCTGCAATTCTTGATTTTGTCATGTTTGTATTTCTCCTCTCGTGAAAATGAACTTGCAAGTATAACGTTAATAGATTTACTAGAAATACGCAATCGGACTTTTATCGTATTCTTTCTTGTATACATGTTTTCAATATTGCAATCACCAACATTCCAGCGTGCGTTCGCTTTCGTGTACATGTAAACGGTTATGTAAACAAAATGTGTTCTTTTTGTTTACTTGTATACATAATTGTTTACTTCTAAATAAACTTAAAAAACTTTGCTTATTGATAAATTGTTTATATAAATTATACTTTCTTAACTGCCATAAAAAAGCTAGTTATGGTATGATAAAGATTATTATATAGGTTGTAAGTCCTATGCATCTATAAAGGGGGGCACTCTATGTTGCGTGTCAAAATCTTCATCATCATTCTATTCTTAACTTCCTTCGTTCTGGCAATAATGTCAGGACCACTTTCAATTGATACCTCTACATATATGAAGGCCCTTGCATTGTATTGGCTCTTCTCAACCCTATACACACATCTGAGAGTAAATTCATCAAACGGCAAGTTAAATATGGATTACGGTGTTTCCTATAGTATGTCAATTGGTCTGTTCGCTGGACCTCTTGGACTATTTATCTATGAAGCTCTTTACGGTTTTACTGTATATATCATTCGAAGAGTGACAAAAACTGGTGATCCGGATGAATTTTTACATACATTTTATAATATAGGCTCGTTCGCACTTAATAACACCATTGCCTTTTACTTGTTTTTCAATCTCTATCCCAAATTTCAAAGCATTCCATTTGGATTTTGGCTGCTAATTATTTTGCTGGCAATGGTTGTTGCCCTTCTTTCAGATATATATCTAATAACCATATCCTATTTTTTCGGTGATATCAGATCCCCGAAAGAAGCAATTAACTTCATTAAAAGCCGAAGTATAACGGATTTGGGTAAAATAGCTTTCTCGAACGGGTTCCTGTTCGTATTCTTGCAATCAGAAAGCTGGCAAATGGTTATCGCTCTATTTATCTTAAACTATTTAGTTAGTCGTTCATTTGTCGATAAATCGCTTAGTATTCAACATAAAGTAGAACGTGACAAGTTTGAACAAATGGCGTATACCGACTTTATGACAGAGGTTTACAACCGTGCCTTTATGGATAAGAAAATGAAGGAATTTAATTTATCTGGTGAATATTTGGGGATAATTGTTGCGGACATAGATAAATTTAAGCAATATAATGATAATTATAATCACGCTGTTGGTGACAAGATTATACAAAGCTTTGCAACAACATTGCATGGCCACTTAAACGAACAAGACTTCCTGTTCAGAACAGGTGGTGAAGAATTTACGATATTCTTGAGAAACAGAACATTTGAAGAATGCTCGGTACTTGTTGAACAAATGCGAGATGGTGTAGTGAATAGCCCAGTACAAGCGGAATTTCATTCTGAAAACGTATCCATTTCATACACAGCTTCATTTGGATTATATTTCTATAAAACTAGTAAGTATCTATCTATTGAAAAGGGTTATATCTATGCCGACCATCTATTACTTCGTTCAAAGGAACTCGGTAAGAACCTTGTCTCAGTAAAAAATGGAATGGTTGATCTTCCATTGTCTGTGAGATATTCGGAATGAGTACTTAATGTCGGATTGGGGGAACTTGTACATCCTGTTCATCCATTAGTGAAATCTGAAGCTCGTGCTCATAATTAATGGAGGCATAGAAAACGTGGTCTAAATTGTCAATATTCCTGTAGGATAATTGTTCCATCAACCAGCTTTTATCCAGATTTAAACGGTGCAGTACACCAGAATATATATTTCCCTCTACAATAACTGGAAAGGTTATCGATGAGGTAGTTTTGACAATGTCCAAATCTTGTGCAGTAACTGGATTATTTGATGCTTTTTTCAATACACTTAGTGAACCATTCGCTTCAATGATTGCCGTCTCGACTTCATTTAAGTCAAATACATTCTTCTCGCGCAGCATCTGCAGGATATTGTCAATGGAATAACGCATCTGCTTCATGTTTTTATGCAACAGTTTGCCATCCTGTACAACGATAGTAGGTTCGAAAGTCAGCAGTTTGCCAATTTTTCGGTTGGAAATTTTCCATTTAGCTACAACTTTTTGAAGTATAGCGATAGCAATAATTGCAAATGCAGTTGGAAGATGGTGTATATTCGGATCTGCTATGTCAGCACCTACCACAGCACCCAAAGTTACGATAATCAGAAAATCAAATATTGGTAACTCCCCTATCGCACGTTTACCCATAAAGATTGTTACAAAGAGCAGTAATGGCAAAATGGTAACAATCCTGCCAAGAATGATAAGCAAATCTTTCAATGTTTCCAGCATGGCTATACCCCTTACTCATACTCTATTCTGCAATAGATTTTGGTTAAAAATATGATACTAGCATTCTTTCCTGCAATAGCCCTATTCATACATCTTTATAGAAGATTCATAAAAGCGTCTATCAGCCATAGACTAACCAACTGTGTTATCATTGTTATGCTTAAAGTAGGAGGCGTAGCAGATGGGCGATAAGAAGGGAATTTTATTTGTATTAATAGGTGCAGGCAGTTTTGGGTTTACGCCGGTTTTTGCCAAATTAGGATTCAGCAACGGCTATACACTCGGGCAAATAAATATTGTCCAAATGCTTATATCCCTTTTTTTACTGTGGGGCATTGTTATAGCAAAGGGCTCATCATTCAAGGGATTAAACAAAAAGAACATGAAACAGATTATGATAACGGGCTCATTTGTCGGACTAACGAGCATTTTTTACTATGGGTCAATGATATTCCTCCCTGCTTCCTTAGCAATTATATTATTATTTCAATTCGTTTGGATTGGAATCCTATTTGAATGGATTTTAAGTAAAGTAAGACCAGGAATGGTAACATTAGCGGCAATGGCTCTGATATTAATTGGTGTGTTTTTTGCCTCAAATATTTTAAATGGCAGTCTGGAAAAATTGCCCGCGATGGGGTTTGTATTTGGTATTCTTGCGGCATTTACATATGCAGGATTTATTAATTTCAGCGGAAAAGTTGCAACAGAGGTTGATCCCTGGGTCCGTAGTTCGTTGATGGTTACAGGTTCTACCGTACTGGTACTTTTGATTTTCATAAGGGATATACCGTCTATCCCAGTGACTGATGGGTCTCTATGGATGGTAACTGTGGGGGTTGCCCTATTTGGGTCTGTTATGCCACCATTATTTTTCGCGCTTGGAGCGCATCTGATTTCAGGTGGTCTCGTCAATATACTTAGTTCATTTGAATTACCAGTAGCTATTATATCGGCGAGTATCATACTTTCCGAATCCATCACACTTGTACAATGGGTGGGTACATCGTTGATTATTCTTGCTATTATCTTGAATGAATTAGGGAATATGCGGGTTAACAGTAGAAAACACTCAGCAAGTGACTAGGACATAATCCTTCATTTAAAGACTCTAGAACAAATTTCTGCATCTCCCAATGGTCGGGTGCTGCTCTCTCCCGTTTGAGTGTTGCTCTCTCCCGTTTGGGTGCTGCTCTCTCCCGTTTGGATGCTGCTCTCTCCCGTTTGGGTGCTGCTTTCTCCCGTTTGGGTGCTGCTCTCTCCCGTTTGGATGCTGCTCTCTCCCGTTTGGGTGCTGCTCTCTCCCGTTTGGGTGCTGCTCTCTCCCGTTTGGATGCTGCTCTCCTTCTGGAGTCCAATTATCCACAGCACTTAAATTTATAATTTCCTATCCAATGAAAAAACCAATCGCCGGATAATGACGATTGGTTTTTCATGCTTATACTGATAATATATTCGACGCGATTTGACAAAAACCGGGGAGTTACAGGCACCACTATACGGTTTTCTTCTCTTTGTTTTTCTTGATTTGTTTGCTTCGGAGCTGTCCGCATGCTGCGTCAATGTCTGCTCCGTTTTCCCAGCGAACACCACAGTTAATGCCGTTTTGTTTCAATGTTTCATAAAACGCCTGAATTGTTTCTGAATCACTACGCTGATATTGGTTATCATCAACTGAATTATATGGAATTAGATTCACATATGTCAGGTGCTTCTTATCACCCAGCAGTTTAGCAAGCTGTCTTGCTTCAGTCTTGTGGTCATTTACATCCTTCAGCATGATATACTCATACGTTATGCGGCGATTTACTTTTTCCAGGTAATAATCAACAGAGTCCATGAGCTTCTCAATTGGAAATGCCTTGTTTATTTTCATGATTCGTGTTCTGAGTTCATTATTTGGTGCATGTAATGAGATGGCAAGGTTAACCTGTGTGCCTGCATCAGCCCAATCATAAATTTTGTTTGCAATACCACTTGTTGATACGGTGATATGTCTTGCGCCAATGCAAAGGCCTTTATCATCGTTCACGACATTGATGAAATCCATCAGATTTGTAAAGTTATCAAATGGCTCCCCAATTCCCATAACAACGATATGACTGACGCGCTCGCCTTCATCTTTTTCATCAAGATGCTTCTGTACATTCATGATCTGTTCGACAATCTCGCTACTGGAAAGATCGCGGCTCTTCTTCAATAGACCACTCGCACAAAATGTGCAGCCAATGTTACAGCCTACCTGTGTCGTTACACAAACAGACAAACCATAATTGAAACGCATTAACACCGTTTCAATAATATTACCATCTGACAGTTTGAATAAATATTTTATCGTACCATCAGCTGATTCTTGCTTGATTTCCTCTGACAATGTGTGAAGAACGAAATTCTCTTCTAGAAGTGCGATCGTTTCCTTGTTCACATTTTTCATCTCAGAGAACGCTGTGACGCGTTTTTTATAAAGCCAGTTCCACACCTGATCGGCACGGAATCGCAGTTGACCATTATCCATTAACCAGTCTGTTAATTGTTCATATGTTAGTCCATAAATGGATGTTTTACTCATTTTGTACCCTCATTTCAAACATTGCAATTCTTATATTGTACTATATTACTGCATCAATCGCAACGTCGCAAATACAAACATTCTAATCATCGCTTCAGGGTTACAAGATTGATTTCCGGTGGATTAAACAAACGAAACTTTAAAAAAGATAAAGCATCACTGCTTCCTAATCCTGCGCTGACATATTGCTTTGTTTGCTTATACTCCCACAGTCCTTTTACACGATCGTTTGATGGGAAAAAACTGCTTGTATTCCATGGCTCTGGAACGAAAACTGCCCCAACAAATGGCAGTCGAAACTGTCCCCCATGATAATGTCCTGCCATTATCAGGTCATAGTCCCTCCAAATTGTTTTTTCGTTATTTTGGATAAAATCAATACGGTTATCTGCCACTGGATAGTGGTTAAGTGCAATTACAACATCCGCTTCCTTTATATCATTAAGGATTTTCATCTCCTGCCATAACTGTTTTTGATATGTAAGATAGTTCTCATTTGAATGATACGGTGGTGTGACAATTCCTTCACTTGATCCCACATATTCAGGACTGCTTATTATCGACAACTCGAAGTTAACAAAATGAATATTAGCCTCTTCCAGTTTAACCGTTTCAACAGACTCTAATAATTCAACGCCTCTTTCTTCCATACCTTTAACGAACTCACTTTTTTCAATGCCCGGGGTAAATTGATAACTATAGGGGTCATCGTTCCCTGGCACGTACCAGGCATTTTGTTTATCTGTTATACCATCAATTATTGAATAAAAAGACTTGTAATTCGTGCTTTCTGTGCTGTCGAGAATATCTCCTGTAAAAACAATCGCATCATAGTCAATTTCATTAATAGCATCGATTAAGCGCTTCTGATTGTTGCCGAATTCTTTTTCCTGCAGGTCAGAAACCTGAAGAATCCGGAAGCCATCAAGCTCTTTTGGCATATTATTAATTGCGATATCTTTCTCTGTGACGGTAATTCGATTGTTATCCCAAATTATATAACCAATAAAGATGAAAATACCGAGTAAAACCCCTAGTAAGATCTTGCCTCCAATCTTCCTCAATGATAACCCGCCCCAATATTCATTATTATTGTGTTACTTCTGTCTGATTTTGCAATAAATAGCTGAATGTGCTTCTTTTTTCCCTGGCCAGCTCCGTAAATCCACCCTTTTGGATAACTTCCCCCTCGTCAAGTACAACAACCTGATCCGCATTCCGAATGGTCGACAAACGATGCGCAATTACGATAATGGTCATCTTCCCTTTAAGCCTATCCAGCGCTTCCTGGATTTTCGCTTCATTTTCCGTATCAAGTGCACTTGTCGCTTCATCCAGCACAAGAATAGAGGGATTACGCAGTATTGCACGCGCCAATACAAGACGTTGACGTTCTCCGCCTGATAACTTAATCCCACGATCACCAATCAGTGAATCTATACCTTCTGGAAGTCCGTTGACAAATTCAGCAGCTGAGGAGAATTCCAATGCTTCCCACATTTGCTGTTCATTCGCGTCAGGTTCTACTAACAACAAATTTTCCCTTATACTCGTATTAAACAGAAACGGATCCTGTGGCACATAACTAATCGAGCGCCTTAATGATAGAAGGTTGTCACTCGTTAAGGGCACTCGATCAATTAACACCTGTCCCTTTTCGGCCTGGTTAAGACCCAACAGTAAATCGATTAATGTGCTTTTTCCTGCACCAGAACGTCCCACAAATGCGGTCATTTGATTGGAGGGGATGCTTAAGTTGATATTCTGCAACGCATAGTGGGGTTTATTTTGGTTATATCGGAAATAAACACCCTCACATTGCAAGCCTTCTCTAATAGCAAGACGCTGGACATTCTGATTCCCACCCATCGCAAATTCTCTAGCTGTCTCACATTCTTTCTGGAGCGCATTTACAGCTTTAAAGGACGGGATCGTCGTTGCAATTTGTTCCATGGAAGACTGGATTCCTGCAACTCTTGGCCAAAGCCTTGAAAAAATGACGATAATCAACATTAGTTGCGCTGCCTGTGCGCTAAACATGGTTACCGCAATATAAATAAATGCAGCAATTAGCACAGCAGATGCAATTTTATAATATAATTGCGAGGTTGATTTCAATCTCGTATAATCCACGTGCTGGTCTTGCATCTTTTCCGTTATCGAGCCGAACCAGTCTAATCTCGAATCTTCCAATGTATTACTTTTGATATCTTTGATCCCATTAACCTGATCGGTAATACCTGAAAGATAACTTCTTCCGAGTTCAAAGTTCATTTTCCCTAAAGCAAGCGATCGTTTAAGAAACTTCCGGTTAAAAAAGATAAGTACTAATCCACAAAGTAAAACAAATACTGTAATATTCGGTGATAGCCAGAATGCAAGCCCAATTTGGATTAACGTAAACACAAGTGACGCAGCAAATTGTAAAAATGAATATGTACCCGCACTGGCACGTGCTATTTCTGCTGTTAATATATTGATTAGGTCAGATTTTCGTTGCTTAATAAAAAAATCCCAGTTTGCATGAAGTAACGATCGATAAGTCTCCATCCGCATATGCCTTAAAAAACCTTGCTGTATAACTGTATTTTTAACGGTTAATTGCCTGTTCATAACATTTTGTCCAACAACAACAAGCACAAATATCGCTAAAATTAACGGCAAACCAAATGAACTTGGAATATCCTGCAGAAAACTAAACATGCTTAATAATGGCGATCCTCCAGCATCCATATCGACTATCCCACTCATACTAATTAAGGGAATCAATAAAATTATTCCAATCCCTTCAAGCAACCCTATACCTATCATTGCAAAGAGGTTAATATACAGGATTTTACCAGAATACGCATGAATTTGTTTTAAAAAGTAAATGACATGTTTCAATTGAAAGTCCCCCTAGGGTAAAGCATGCTTTCTTGTTTTTCTCCAAGCCCACAACAACGGACGCAACGGAAAATAAAGAAAATGAAATGCCTTTGGTAATGGTAAAGTGTTCTCATCTTCTGGATATGGATAAAGAAAGCTCACAATGAAAATTATTTTTTGCTGTGTACTCATTAACGAGAATAAATAATGTTTATGATAGCTGGCAATGGCTTCAGGTACAGGATCGGTATGTAAGTTGACCTGTTGTTTATAATAAAACAGCGCCTTTTGCGCTAATTCCTTTGGGCAAGTATGATTGGTTAATGCTTTCATCCCTCTCGTAAGCTTTGTATCTAGCAGCTGTTCCACTAAAATTAGCGCTTGGCCTCCAGATTGATGTGTGTGGTATTTTTTTAATAAACGATTGGTTAACGGCCAATCCATTTGCTGATTCAGTAAATTATGAATGTCGACCAGCCATCGCATACGGGACCAGCCATGACGCGCCCCATGAGACACAAGGAATAAAAACATGTCTTCTTTGCTGAGAATATGAACTGGAAAACTGGTAAGATTGCTAATACACGTTCGCTTCCACAACTCATTAAAACTCGGTTCCTTTCCTGGTCCAGGATTCAGTCTCCAATGTACTTCAAGCTTAATCTTTTTTTGCGGGTGAAAAAAGGTAACATGATGATGCCGCCACTTCCAGTCATTCAGCACCGTTTGGATATAGTCATCCTTTTGATACCCTTGTTCTGCTAAAAGTGTTTCTGCCTTTTCAAGTTGATTAATTGGAATCAGCATATCCAAGTCACTTGAGGTACGAAGCGAAATGTCACCGTATAGCTCATGCGCAAGAACAGGCCCTTTCAGGAAAATCAGTGGAATGTCGTCGTCAGCAAACATTCTACCCACCCGCTCCATTTCACCACTTAAGTAAAGCATCTGAAATGTGTTTTGTTTATATTGCTTGTTGAGGAATTTTTTTACATGATGAGGAATTATATCGTCATCCAGCTGTTTTAGCTTGGAACTTAACACTGGATAAACACGGTGATGCATCGTTAAATCAATGAATTGTTCCCAATCGATAGCTGTTAACAGTTCAGGATTTTGTGTTATAAGCTGAGCAGGTGAATCGCTTTTTAGCAACGCAAAAATAAGCTGTAATTCCTTTGGTATAGCTGTTAGATCAAGCTTGAACTTATTAACCATTGGTAGTTATCCTCCCTGCTCAAACACTTTTGGCAAACTTACTGATAACAGTAAAACGTTCCATTCCTTCAGAACCCGTAATGTATAATGGGCCACTTCGCAGCCATGCATGTGCGATTAATTGGCCTGTCTCATCCTTTGCAGTGCCAAGATAAAGTGTGCTTGCGATTTTCCGTCGTTCCAGCATTTTCATTGCAGCAATTGCTTTAACTAGACACTGACTCTCCCATAACGTGTAACGGCTAGTGATCTGAATAGTCTGGGATATATGTGCCAAAAGGGCTTTATTTTCTGTTTGCAGCGTAAACGGTGTCTCTACCATAATATCCCCCAGTGAAGGTGCAACTTTAGCAAATGGAAGAGCTTTGAGAATACGCGCCCATCCTAAATAAAAATAAGACTCAAATAAGAGCAGCTTCGACTGTCTATTTAATTTTAAAAAAACACCTAACTTCTTCATAAGGGTCGTTCCTTTCTTAATTAGGCTGCGTCCACTATGCCTTCCTCTAGTAAAAGGGTTAAAAAGGACAGGACCTGCTCTTCACATTCACTATATTCGACATCATACTGTTCGGTTAAAGCAGCAATCAGATTCTGAACGATGATTGGCTCCTTTATTAGCTCCCATATCTCGCCGCCCATTTCACCCAGATTATAATACTTGCCATTATGAATACTCAGCATCACTTTTTCTCCATCCATATCACTTACGATGTTCCCTTCTTTTTGGCTAACCATATGGTGAAGCGAAAGGCTTTTTTGTTTAATCATACAATCTCCTCCTTCTTGTTAACTCTAGTTAAAATGAGGCTCGCTAACTTTTCGGCTGTAAATTGGGAATTCGGCCGAATCAACCGGTGAAAATCCATCTTATTTACCATGTTTGCGGAAGTACTGAAGTGCCAATCCATCATACCTGAACGAGAAATCAGGAAATTTCGATATGTATGGTGAAATAATGTAGGGAACCGTTCCAGTTTCTTTATTGGTGTAACCTCAATCTCATTAACATCTGATCTGTTTAGTTCAAAAATACCTGCTAAAGGAACTGGTTTATCAGCAAATTGCTCATGAACTGGAACAGCAAATTTAGTCTCTCTATCTATTATTGGCCGAAGCTCTTCTGAATTAATTCCAAACTGATCCAGACTCTCCTGCCACAATTTCTGCTGCGGATATGCTGGGGTGACGATCGGGATATTCTCTTCAGAAAGGGTCACCGGAATCACGTCATCACTTAAAAGCTGATACCCTCGCTTTAATAATGCTGAAGCAAGTGTTGATTTTCCAGCACCAGAATCACCAACAATTGCATATGCCTTTCCATCGATTACTAGTGCACTGCCGTGTAATGGGAGAACCATTCTTTGCATGAGTAAAGCCCCCATGCAGGTGCCGAGAATATAAAGACGTATTTGATCTTCCTCTGAACCCTCGATGGGTGAAACGAAAATCTCCCGTCCGTTTTTAATTAAATAAATAGCCGTATCCGGCACATGAAACATAGTGAAGTCCTTCTCCACCACAAAATATCTATCAGTCTCGGAAAGTTCAGACCACAATCCTGTTAAATCAGCTTTATGAACCTTCACACTGGCTAGATGCTCTTCCATGTCTATTTGCGGCAATTCCGGTAAAAAAAATTCACTGAAAATGCTTAAGCCAAAAGCTTTGTATGTGAATTTTTTTAGCGTGTTAATCATCATGTGAGTTCCCCCATTTTTATGGTGGCCCTTATACCTTGTGAAAGTATAAGGGCCAGTTTTCTTAAGTAGTGATCCTAACTACCATTCAAACAACTGGCATTAGATCTTCCTTCATGTGTTTCATCCAGCCCATCCGAAACATCAAAACAATCAGCATTTGCGTTCCCTGGTCCATTCATGGTCATGCTAACATCAAGCACCTCAAGCATTGGTTGTTTCCATACTTTTTTCACGTAATCACCTCCTTCTTAACTTAATTGCTTAATAAATCGGGAAAAGATCAAACTTCGCGTCAACATCTTAAAATCTGTTTCAAACAATAATTCTTGCTTTGGCTCATTTCCTATATTTGATAATGCTTCTTTAATGACCTTCCCGTTTATAAACTGGTTAAAGTTACTGTCTTTAGAAAGCGCATGTAATTCGTTAATTAAACTATTCCAATCAGCTTTCATTCGGTGTACGACATCAGCTCCCTGGATCCCGCGTTTCTTCTGATTCAGCCTTACCTCATCAGGCAGGTAATCCTTCATAGACCTCCGAATGATTGATCTTTCCAGACCACCTGTTACATACTGCTCATTTGGTAGCGCCAGACAAAAGCGAATGACGTTTAGATCGTTGGTTGGATCACGATTCCATATTCCATATCGTAAGGATAGCTTTGTTTCAGCCACCCCACTTTTATTCCAAGCAAATAGCTGTTTATAATAATTATTTCTATATTTTGTTAGATTAGTAGGGTTGCTGTACAAACTGAATCCATTAGCTTCAAGTTTCTCAAAAACATTCGTATTTTCTGCAAATGATGAATTTATAAATACAGGGAAATTATCATTATGTTGTTTCTTCTTTGTCACTAATGAGCGCATTGCTCTTTTAGCTACAAATGGAATTACTACAGACTTTCCAGTATTATAATTAGCACAGTATGCGTCTAATTCGTTATAAAGGCTGATCCACCTTAACTTCTTAAACATATCTGTATAAAAATCGTACGTTAATTTCATGGACCCCCATGAAATAGAGTGATTTCCTCTTGCCCCGTTTAGCATCACTTTTATCCCTTTTTTCTGGGCATGTTCATTTATTCCTTTTAACCAAAAAGTATTTTCAAAAAACTTATAAGGCATCTCCATAATTTCGAGAAAATCATCGACTTCTGATAATGGGCTTACACCATCGAAACTTAAATAGTCATCCGATATATTACCTACATGATTTACAGTTTCCTTTATATACGGACTTTCATCAGCTACATAGTAATTGGGAGTCC
Source organism: Virgibacillus sp. JSM 102003 (assembly GCF_041949995.1). NCBI lineage: Bacteria > Bacillati > Bacillota > Bacilli > Caryophanales > Bacillaceae > Virgibacillus > Virgibacillus sp. JSM 102003. The sequence goes on along the minus strand of NZ_JBHFQH010000011.1, from coordinate 84,192 downwards.
AATCTTCAAAAGAATCTTCGGGAATATAACTAAAAGTATGTAAACGTTTGTTTTCCTTTTTAAGTTCTGGTGCTGCAAAGCTGACAACAGAGCCAGAATCCAGTCCTCCACTTAAGTGTGAACCAACCTCACCATGCGTACGAACTCTAGCTTTTACTGCCCTCTGAAACACGTCCCGAAATGCTTCCTCATATTCCTCGTTGGACTTAAGCTTAAGTGTTTCATTCACTTCAATCGTGCAATATCTTGAAAGCAAAACCTTACCATCCTTAACCGTTATGCTATGTGAAGGTGGGATTTGTTGGATATATGTATAAACTGTCGAAAACATATCAACCGCTTCAACCATCGTTGGGATTGCTATAAATTCAGCAAGCCACTCTTCATTCAGTTTCTTGTCAACATACGGTAAAGTGAATAATGGTTCTATCGTTGTTGAAAAGGCAAACCTGCCTTCGTTACGGTAGAAATAAAGAGTCCTGGCGCCTGAAAAATCTCTGGCACCAAATAACTTATTCTCTTTTTCATCCCATATCATGAATGCGAAGTCACCAAGCAGCTTCTTTGGTGCTTCTTTCCCCCATTTGTAATACGCCAATAGAATCAAGTGGCTATCAGGCATTGACTTTCGTTGTTCTTGATCAACCTGTAGCATAGTAAACAACTCATCCCGATTATCGATAATGGCATCAGCAGTAATTGCTAGCTGTCTTTCATAGTCGTAATATGGCAACTGCTCGCCAATTGACTCTGGTGTTATCCACTGGGCATGGCACCCTAGGAAAATAGTATCGTTTTTCCACGTGTTAATATTGTCGGAGGGGTATTGTGAGAAGGATTTCATTAAGTTATTCGTATGGTCATATGGTATAGGGTCTCTGTTGGCATGAAAAATTCCAGTTATTGCACTCATTTGGTCCTCCTTCGTCCTTTATATAGAACAAATCAGTCAAAAAAATTCCTTAGAACATAAAAATGACCTCTCTTTATGTATTCTTTATTAAGAACATTAATTAATTTATACCACCTTTTTCACCTCATGTCAATGGTAAAAAAAGTTGTAAGCACTTATAACTTTTTAACAATATAAGTGCTTATCAACATTCAATCTTTGCTAACTAAGAGTTATGTCTTCAAATGGAGTACCCGCTTCAAAAGCAGCATCAGTATATTCCCCATCCACACCAAGCATAGTCTGATTTACATCCAATACCTCGAGTACAGGTCTTTGCCAATCCTTTTTCAAATCACCACCCCCTTTCAGGTGAATTTCTTTATAAACCTAGATACAATTAAACATCTCATTAGAGTTTTATAACTTGGATCAGTCGCATTTTCGGTTTTCATTTCACCTTCAATACTTGAAAGTGCACTCTTAATGACGCTCCCGTCAATATATTTTAAAATTCTTCCATCACTGCTAATCTGTTTTAACTCTTCAATAGCGACGCTTGAATTTCGAACCATTCTATGAACCCAATCAGCTCCTTGAATACCACGATACCGTTGGTTTAGCCTTACTTTATCAGGGAGTAGATTCTTTGTAGAGTTTCGTATAAGAGCGCGATCAAGCCCATTCTGAACATATTGACCCTCAGGAAGGGATAAACAAAACCTGATAACACGTATATCATTAGTCGGGTCACGTTTCCACAGCGAATAACGTAACGACAGTTTGGTGGACAATGTATTCGTTGCGTTCCAATAGAATTCATTTTCAAAATGTCTTTTTCGTTGAACGTATATATTTGATGCGCTGCCTCTACCTATACCTTTCTCTTCAAGCCCTCTAAAAACATCTGTTTCCTCTGCAAATTCCGGACTGATTAATAGAGGAAGTTTATAAGAAGTTTTTGAAGAAAAAAATTGATTGATAACTGGAAATCCGATTTTTGCGATTCGTGGTAATCTTCTAAGCCTCGCACCACCAACATTATCACTATAGTGGTTTAGTTCCTGAAACAGTGTAACCCACTTTACTTTTTTTAATAGCAAAGCGTAATAATCTAATGGGGATCCCCATGAAACAGAAAAATTCCCTCTATCACCATTAAGTAATACACCTATTCCCTCTTCATGAGCTTTTTCCGCCATCCCCTTTAACCAAAAAGAGTTTTCAAAAAACTTATATGGCATTTCCATCATATTTAAAAAGCTGTCAATCTCTGAATAGGAATCTCTCCCGGGTAAATTTAGGTAGTGGTCTTTTATTCCACCTACATGTTCAACCGTTGAACGAATAAACGGCCTCTCATCAGGCAGTAATTGTTTAGGAGTAAAATCCATAAAATCATCTGGAGGGAAATAGCTAAAACTGTTTAGACTTTGACCTCGCTCTTGCAATGTTTTTGAAGCAAAACCAGCAACTGCCCCCGAATCTAAACCACCGCTCAACTGTACACCCACTTTTCGATTTGTACGTAAACGAGAAGTAACAGCTTCTTGAAATACTTCTTGAAAAGCCTCAACATATTCTTCAGTTGAACTCAATTTTAATTGCTTATTAGGAAACAACTTACAATATCTTCTAAACTTAACTTTATCCTTATAAACAGAAATTGTATGAGATGGCGGTATCTGCATAATACTTTTATAAGGAGTTATCGAAGCATCTGCCGTATCAAACATTCCATGTATAGCTAAATATTCAGCAAGCCATTGTTCATTCAATTCCTTTTCTATGTATGGTAAAGATAATATAGGTTCTATTGTTGTACAAAAAACAAATCTCTGCTGAGAATTGCTATAGTAAAGGGTTCTAGCTCCTGAAAAATCTCTAGCACCAAAAAGCATTTGCTTCCGTTCATCCCAAATCATAAAAGCAAAATCACCAATTAAATGATTAGGAGTATCCTCTCCCCATTTATAGTAGGCAAGTAAAATTAACTTGCTATCTGGCATGATTTTTCCTTCTTCTTTATCGATTTGCAATTTCTGAAACAATTCTTGTCGATTGTCAATAATAGCATCAGCTGTTATTGATAATTGCCGCTCATAGTCATAGTAAGGTAGCTGCTCCCCAAATGATTCAGGTGTTATCCACTGGGCGTGACAACCTAAAAATATATTCTCTTTTTGCCATATTTGAACATCATCCGCAGGGAATTTCTGCAGTGAATTCATCATGCTAAGACTATGCTCTCGTGACACAGGTTCTTCGTTTATATTATAGATCCCAGCGATTGCGCTCATAGCTTCCTTCCTCCAGTACATTTAGTCTTAATTGAGAACATAACAATTAAATTCAAATCCTTAAACGTTCAAAATAGTTACAGTATTGTTCCTTATGAAGAACAATACTGTAACTATTTATATAAAGCAACAGCTAAATTTGTCGTTTATTAAGAAACTTTGCGTTTTCTAAAGCTATGATTAAGAGAAAGCTGAACAAAATGCTTATCAATAATCCTTGCAAGTGGATCATTAATGATATTGATAACAAAGGAGGTAACGAGACAAAGGAGCACAAGCCAACTAAATATCAAAATAGGATAGTAGGGCGCAAAAACTGCCACTTTAAAAAATGATATATAAAAGAACATGTGCGTTAACCAAATATTTAATGAATGACGTCCAAAGAAGGCAAATCCTTTTTGTACAAATTCTTTCTTATCCATAAGGCAAAAAATACAAATAAACAAAATAGCCGTAAATGGAGCAACAAACATAGTCTCAAAAATTCCATGAAAAATAACCAGAATGATCACACCCAAAACACACAACGTATTTTTAAATTTAATATCATTAATGGTGTTGTAGAGCTTAGAATATATTTGTTCCTTAGCAAAAATAATACCTATTATGAAGGCGAGTTGTGATGTACCCAGTAAAACGATAGCGTTATTAAGCATGGTCAATATCGTACTATCAAATTCGATTACAAACTTTATTCTTTGTATATAAGTAATTAAGTAGATAAATCCTGAAACCATAAGAACAATAATAGAATTATTTCGCTTAACCAATTTAATTAATGGCGCTGCCATAAGTACTAATAGGACATACGTCTGTAAGTACCACCATGCCCCATTATATGAATTAGACAGTAAAGAAAAGTTAAGCAAAAATTGGCTGATCCCTCCAGGAAATGCTTCCATTTTGCCAATGAGAAACCCAATACCCATAAACATAAACAATATAATCCAAAAATTGATTAATAATTTCAATATTCGCTTTATGTTTTTGTTCAAAACATTTCCTTTTGCTAGGCTAATAGTAAGGCCATACCCACTGACAAATAAGTGAATTGGGACACAGGCATCTCCAAATAGACCAATATAGTAAACAAGCGGTATATCGTTTATCATTGGAAAAGTTTCGTATAACCCATCAATATCCTTTCTTGCAAATAAATGAAGGGATAGCATAAATAAAATAGCTATCCCTTGAAGCATCTTCATATCCCTTTTTGAAAATTCCACGGCATTCAATCCTTCTGCGTAAATTCACCTTAAATTCTGGCGTTTGCTAAAATATTTTCCATCATATTTTTATTCGGGTAATCTGATTCTCTAAACTGGTCAATCACATCATGTTCGTTATACTTAACTCTAACAATAGACACTTGAAAACTATCCTTATCAACACCCACCACAACATATGAAGCCATACTCAGGCCGTCAAACGGTAATCCGACACTCCCCGTATTCACAATACATTTCCCGTTTATATTCCGAATATAAGGCTTATGAATATGCCCATATATATATAACTCAGCATCTTGTTTCATTAATTTTTCCACTAGGAGATCATCATGCTCAGATGGTTGAACAACATCAAACAAACTTAATGGCGTCGCATGGAATGCATGAATTTTGAAGTTACCGTACTCTAGATTTAACTCTGTTGGAAGCTGACTAAGATAATCGATGCTATCCGAATTAAGCTTAGAGTAAGTCCAGTCTCTTTCCTTATTCATTATTTCGAATGCCTGTTCAGGTACCTCACCGTTTTGAACGCCACGAACTACCCATTCATCGGCATTTCCTTTTATAACTTCCGTATTCAATGACCTTACTAATTCTAGTGAACGCTTTGGCTCTGGACCTCTATAGCACAGATCGCCAAGGACATAAATCTTATCAATATTCTTTCCCTTTATGTCATCTAGAACGGCATCCAAAGCAATCGCATTGCCATGGATATCTGAGATAAATGCTAGTTTCACTGTTATCACCTCTTCTATATTTTTTATTACACGGTACGACTTTTTAATTCAACGGATTTATTCTCAATTTTTTTGTAACTTTCTTTTCTGCCATTAAATAACAGATTTGATACAGGATGTTTTCGTAGCAATTCCCCTAGAATAATTGAAATTAATACACCACCAATCGTATTAACGATCCAATTGAATTCAATTCCTCCAAACAGAAAACGATCAACGTAACTTAAGAAAATAAACGAAACACCGACATGGAATATCAATATTGACAATGATCTACTGCCAATAAAAGTAAGTGGATTTACAATAAACCGGTATTTAGATGCCATTCTTACTAGACTTAATATTAGAATACTACCAGTTATCCCTCCAACATAGAACATTAATAGATTATTATAATCCCTTGTCGCTACGCTTACTATCTGGTTATAGTCAATAACTAAAGTGAAAATGAATATGAGTGCAATTCCTATTGTGTACATACTTATAGGTTTCATATTTTCCAACACTTTATGCTCCTTAAACTTTAAACCTACAAATAGAAACAATTGTACAGTAAATGCTATATCTAATCCCCACGGCAAAAACACAAGTTTACTTATTAAGTAACCAACCGACCCTAATATTAAGTAAACGCCAACTTGAGCACTTAAACTGCACTTATACCTCGTTAAAACTCTTTGCGTTAAACAAAATAATAATTGGGCGGAAAATAAACAGGTCAAATACCAAAGCGGGAAATTAATAAGTTGACCTACATTACCGTTTAACGAGCCTAACAGAGGTTCATACCAAATTATATTTTCTTTAAAACCTATTTGGCTAGCAGTAAGCCAATAAATATAAGAAAGCAGACAGGCAGAAAAATACGGAACTATTAAATTTACCAGACGCCTCTTAACCAGACCAGAAAAATTATATAAATATCTAGATGGGCTAAACAAGTAACCATTAACCATGAAAAAAAGAGGTATACAAAATAAACTTAATACCTTCCCTAAAGCTGAAGGCATGTCAGTATGAGCGGCTACAACTACTATAATTGATATTCCTCTGACCATATCAATTTGAGTTAACCTCTTCTTCATTGCATCTCTCCTCTAATACATCTTATTTTTATTAAATAGCAGTTTTTTTACCTTGATCCACTTGTTTCTTCGTTCTAAAATAATTTCTATACTTGACCCTTGTAACTAATAACCTTATTCCAAAAATAAATTTATTAAATAGTATAAAGAATTGATATGAGGTAAAGAACACCACAAGTGCAAATAAAAGATTAAATAAAATATTACTTCTCATATAATCCAGTCCGACAAAATTAATAGATAAAACCAGTACACTTATTACAAACAGATGAGCAACGTAAATTCCAACTGCATTTTTCCCCACTTTTGCTATAAATGAATTTTGGCCTATCGATGTATTTTTCAATGTTATAAATAAAAGACATAATGTTAAGGGGACAGTTGATAAGTAATAATCCCCAAAGGTCTGTTCACCGTCTAGCACGAATACGGTAAATAATCTCTCCATAACCTGAATTAATGAAAAAAGCAGGATTAAGTAAATAAAGTATCTAGATTTAACTCTACTGACTTTCTGCATAATCCATTTATAATGAAGGGCAATGTAGCAGCCAATGGACGTATAAAATACCCCAAAGAATAAAGCGTCTGTAGTATGTATTGGTAGGTGGAATATACTAGAATATGTTTGTCCAAACAGGCCAATTAGATTAAAGTTAGCACCCAAAATCAGCAGTACACCTAGCTTTCGAATTCTGATAAATACATATAAGATAACAATCGACCAAATCAATGCCGTCAAGTACCACAAATGATACGACGTCATCCCTTCTCCATAGTAAATGGCATCTATATTTACGTAAGCCTTTATGTATTTATTCAACTCAGAACCTACGTTTAACCCCATATAAATAGCTAATACAGCTCGTAAAATAAGATCATAAATCAGATAAAATAAGTACCATGTAAAAAACAACCCTATCAGCTTGAACATATAGCGGCTAAAATAGGCTTTTGGGGTAAGGTTATTCATCATTTTTTGGCCAAAATAGTATCCTGAAACAATAAAAAAGAAGGGGATTACCCATCTTGGAAAAACACCTATTATAAAAGCGATATGTTGACTGCTCTGCCAATCGTAGCCAAAAGTAACGGTGTGTAAACAGACAACTATAAATACCGCAAAAAATTTTACAACATCTATTGTTGTGTTTCTTTCCAAGTGAGCGCACCTCCTTCATAAAAAACAATGATTAGTTTACCAAGCTGCCAAAAGGCTTATTTATCAACTATTAATTGGCAACTTTTCAATCGTCTCAAGCCATGCTGTTAAGGCTAAACTCTCGGGCAGTTTAACATCATCGAACGTTATGATTTGCCCCTCTTCAACTGTTCGTTTCATGACTGCATTCACCAACAAACCAATCGGAACGTGATTTGGATTGGATACCATCTTAACGGCCTCACCTCTCACTTGAAAACTACCGATACCTTTTTCGATTTCCTCTCCAGGGTGAAGTGTCCTCTTTGCAATAGCTGCGACTCCTACAGAAGGATTTTCTCCATTGTTCAAGAGAACACCACCCCCATTAATAACCCGTTTAATTGTTTTCACAACTTCCAGGTGGCAGAGATGAAAGTTTTGCAGAATTGTATAAAATGGTCCTTCTCCCATCTTAAAATAACGCAGTGCATCCTGTTGACGGCTGTCGTGTTCTGCTGTGATAAATACACCCGGAGGAGCTTTAGGTGCTAACACAAATTCAGAAATAGGATATTCCAACTGTTTAGCCTCTTCAGCTAATTCGGCACCTATTTCATTTAAGTCATTTGAACTGGGTGCCAAAAGACCATCAACAGCAATGCCGGCACCCAAACCGTTAGCAACTAATGCCTGTTCAACCTGAACCTTTGTGCCATCCGTAAACGATATGGTCATGTCAAGACGAACACCATTCCTTTTTGAGAAATACTCCATATCCTCAAGTATTGGATCTAGTTTTAGAAACCCTTTAATATTTCCATATACTAATGGTTTGAATCCCATTCCTACTACATTCTCATGTAATGATGCCAGGCATCCTGGTTGATCTCCCTCTGCTTCAGTAATGAATCCTCTCTTTGCAAAATATGAACCAGTTGTCACTTGAAGTTCAGCATTCATTGTTATAACAGGCAAGGAAGCTTTAATTGCCTGATTAATAACTTCAGTTCCATAAATAACATCACCGCTGCATTCGACTACTAAGTCACAATTACCAATAAAATCCTCTACGGAATTTGTAAGTGTTTCAGGAAAGGGATAATCATTCATAGTAGTAAAATCACGGCGCGTGAGAACTTTTGCTAAACTTAATTCAGATTGTTTTTCAACCTCCAACGCTATCCCTTTACCAATCAACCCTGTTCCAGCAATACCTACTCGCGTTATTTTATCCATTAATTAGCCTCCTAATAAAAGTGTCTTTCTCAATAAAGAACAATCAGAATTAAAAAAACACTCCCCGACTCCGGTGAGCTAAACTTAAATGGTCATTTTTTGGTATTTCTAAAATGCCTCCATACATATCAACCTGCTTCATTATCTCCTGCCATTTAATTAATTCCTTATACCAATTTAGCGTTATCGTCTGCTCCGTCTTTTCAAGGGTTCCAGCTTCCAACTTCTGATAAATTTGAAGTGCCCCATCTGCCGCTGTATAGTTAGCCTCCCAATTCAAAGCGTTTTCGATCTTCTCAAAATTAACACGATAAGAGCGCTGGTCTGGTTCGCCATACCACTCAATCTTCACATCAATTGGCAATGAAGCTGCAATTTCCTCCGCTAGCGGCCCTAATTGATAATTATTTCGCTTAGATCCTACATTAAAAATCTCACCATTAACGATATGAGCATCTGCTTCTAACAACAGGCACATTACCTCTGTCGTATCTTCCACATGTACCATTGGCCTCCATTGTGACCCATCCCGCATTAAAGGAATAATCCCATTTTCCCATGCACCATAAGTCATCCCATTTACCGCTAAATCGAACCTCATTCTTGGTGAGTAACCATATACAGTTGCTTGCCGCATCACAGTCACCGTAAAGTTATCATCAGCTAATGGAAGGACCCCATTCTCAGCCTTTTCATTTGCTTTGGCATAGACTGTTAATGGATTTGTTTCAGAATACTCATCGACGATTGTATCCTTATCCTGAAACCCATAAATGCTGCAGGAAGAAGGCAATATGTATCGTTCTACGCCCATCTTTTTTGCAAGCATAGCCGCATTCACTCTTGCTGTATAATTCACTTCATACGTAACTTCTTTAAATAACTCCCCACTTGGATCATTTGAAATAGCTACTAAATCAATAACTGCATCAATATCTAAGAAATGCTCTTCTTTTAACCGTCTGCAATCCTCATGAATAATTGTTAAATTGGAATGAGGTTTCAGTTTGTCGACTCCAAAAAAGAAGCGGTCAATTACCGTAACTGTGTAATTATTTTCTAATAACTTCGGTACTAAAATACTTCCAATATACCCACCTGCACCTGTTACGAGCACATTTTTCAATTTTTCTTCCTCCTTACGAGATTTTATCCTTCTCTAATTTTTTCCCCTGTTTTTTAACTATTCCATCTACCACATATCGTGAAAATGGGAATGCACAGGTAAAACCTGGTGAAACTGCATTTAGTATATGGAAGGAATGCTTATCACCTTCAACAACAAAATCTTGCACGAGCTCTAATGTCTCCTTGTTCAATAGTTGAGCACGAATTCCAGGTCTTATGAATTCGCCAAAGTTTTTAGGGTTTAAATCCTTAACCATCTTTAAGGATAACTTTATAAAATAAGCTTTCTTATACTTTTTCATTTCTTCAAATGCCAGTGATCGGAAGTTAAACGAATTGGTTAAAAACAACTTTGCTTCATAGAATAATATGCTGAAAAACTCGTTAAATTTGAAATTCTGAAGTCTACTGTAGTTCTCCCGCCATAAAGCAGGGATAGCTGTTGGTCCGATTTTTATTGAGTCATTAACTGTCTTGGTATAATGTACACCTAAAAAAGGATTTGCTAAATTCGGAACCGGATATACATTTGTCTTCACATCCGATTTATTCTTGGCATACGTAAGATAGATTCCTTTAAACGGAATAATTGTATACTTCTCACCGAATTGGTAATCCTTAGCAATTTTATCTGCATATAACCCAGCTGCATTTATAAAATAATCACACGTGAAGGTTCCATTATTTGTTCGAATTTCTTTATTTAATTTCCCCCTATATTGGGTATTGCACCTGATGTCTACGCCCTTCTTTATGACTTCAGTTTTAACTGCCTGACATACCTCAATTGGATCTACAGAAGAGGTTGTTGGTGAATAAAGAGCCCACTTGCAGGTCTTTACATTAGGATCAATTAACTGTGCTTCCTGTTCTTTGAGCCACTGAAGTTTAACGCCGTTTTTCTCTGCCCGCTTTTTTAATTCTTGTAATCCCTGTAACTCTTCCTCATTTGTGGCTACCACAAGCTTCCCACACTTATTTATCTTCAGACCATGTTCATCACAATACGCCGTCAATTCCTGGTTGCCTTCTCTCGTAAACTTTGCTTTCAAGCTATTAGCAGTATAATAAAACCCAGCATGTAACACACCACTATTCCTGCCGCTGGAATGATGAGCTACATCGGATTCCTTCTCTAAAATACAAACAGACTCATCCGGAAATCTATTCTTTAATTCCCTTGCAATGGACAATCCTATGATGCCGCCCCCAACAATCAGGTAATCATAAGACTCCATGATCAACACCTTCTTTAGCCTGATACTGGAAGTTAATCTCCGCATCGTTTATCAAAGGCTGCTTAGCATCTTTTTCGGATAAAATTGGGTTAGAAGTTGGCCAGTCAATTCCAAGTGCAGGGTCATTCCAAAGTATCCCCTTATCATTCTCTGCCGAGTAATAGTCATCTACCTTATATTGAACATGTGTGTTTTCCTTCAATGTACAAAATCCATGAGCAAATCCCTTTGGAACAACAAGCATCCGATGATTATCCTCACTCAACGTAACCCCCACCCATTGACCAAATGTTGGAGAACCTTGACGAATATCTACTGCTACATCATAAATTGCTCCAGTAATGACCCTGACAAGTTTTGTCTGGGCTTTAGGATTTAGCTGGTAATGAAGGCCGCGAATAACATCCTTATTTACTGAAAGCGAGTGATTATCCTGGATAAAGTCAAAATTCAAACCATGCTCCTTAAACCTGTCAAGATTATAACTTTCCATAAAAAAACCCCGATTGTCCTGAAAAGCAACGGGTTCAATAATTTTCACACCATCAAGTTTTGTATCAATTACATTCATTATTCCCTCATCCTTTCTATTAGTTATCAGGGGAGATAGCATATAAGATCACCAATATTAAATAGCTTTGAATCAACTTTTTAACCTTCAATTGTTGTTTTTTTAGATTGAAAATCAACTAATCGCTGAAGAACAGAATCATCCACACTTTTATAAAAATAATCAATATTGTTTTTTATAGTTTCTTTATCCAAATTACTAAAATCAAATTCTAATAGTTTGTTTATCGTCTCTTCATCAAATCTATACCCAATGATTTTGGCTGGATTACCTGCAACAATGGCATATGGGGGAACATTTTTTGTTACAACTGCATGAGCCCCTATGACAGCACCCTGACCTATCTCCACTCCAGACAGAATCACAGCATTAAGTCCAATCCAAACATCATCTCCAACAGTTATTTTCCCTTTGGAATAACTTTCTGTAACACTCCAATCATTTAACACTCTATTTTTAAATGGATATGATGAAAAATGATTAAAGTAATGATTTCCGCCAAGGACAAACGTAACATTACGAGCAATAGATACGTAGTTCCCTATGGATAAGGCCTCGCCATCTACATTCCATCTTTCAACTTTCAATGGACCGTATGTCATTTTGCCTATATCTATTCCATGAAGGGAAAAGGTTCCAACAGGATACATTGAATTATGACTGTTTTTTTCTCGGAACATTTTATAGAATTTTCTTTTTCTATATTTTTTTAAATATCGATTCAAAATTTTATTAAGTATCATATGATTAACCTCACCGAAAGTTTTTAATTTATGAAATTACCAATGAATCATAGAGAAATTATAGACGCCTTTTTCATATTCATTTGTAATTGTTCTATATGTTTAACAGCTGGTAATAAATAATCTATATAGTTGTTATTAAATTCATCTTCACTTAACTCGAGGAACCAGATTATTATTAAAGAATATACGAAGAATACTCTTCCTATGTCATCAAGATGGGGACTATCTTCCTGGTTAGCTAAATATAAATCTTCAATCACATCAAAAGGCTTTCTTAACTTACCTAGAAACCATGCAATATCTAACCAACTTGGACCAACACTCAATTGTCCCCAATCAATAATGTATAGCGAACCACTTTTCCTTTCTATCAGCATGTTTTCTTCATTAAGATCACTATGCCTTAAAGAATAATGATTGTTAGGTTTTATTGCTTTGGACATTTGATTATTAACGATGCATTTCTCTACTCTTTTCATTAATTTGATACATGTCTGATTATAATTTTGCATTTCCATCCTTTTGAATATTGCAATAAAAATATCCTTGTGTACTTCCTCCTGATGACTTAGTGACAGTAAACGGAAAGCATTGCCCATAAATTTATATTTATGCCTCCAGTTAATGTTAATCTTAGGATTAGCGTTAACGCTCTGTTGAATTAATCCATCTTGTGTTAGTTGCTCTAATTTAATAGATGAGATTACTTCACTTGCTTTTATTACTTTCTGGACCTCGCCCTCATTGAAACTAGGTTTATTACCTATGATTTTCTCCATAGTAATAAGACATAAGTTAGATTCTTTATATTCTAATAGATTAACAAGCTTAGGAGTTATCTCTCTAATTGACTTATAATTCCGATACACTTTAGTATAAAAAAACAATTCATTTTCCCCTATTGTCCTTGTTAAAATTTTAGTTAAATATTTAAATTCTCTTTCTCCTTTGATTTCAGTGTGATCTATCAAGCCGAGATTAGACCCACCACCCAAATATTTATATTCAGAGGTAATTTTACTATTGCCATTTAGTGCAATTCCTGTCTCTATCTCTCTTTTCAATTGATTAAGATCTTTAAATTCTTCTTCTACAGTTTTTTGCAATTTAGCTGTTATATTTTCAATTTTGGGTGAGTCTTTAAATTTAGCTGCTTGCCTTCTATAATAAAAAAGCTTAACCCTATGGTATAAGCTTTTTAACTTATAGTTTGCTACGTGATTAGATTCATTTTTACTTAACATAAAATTCCCCACTTTTCCTCTTAGAGTTAAAGGTATCAGTGGAGCAATCCTCCCCCCACTTTATTCCTGTTCGCCTCTGCTAACCGAATTAAATATTTACCATAGTCACTTTTCTTTAATGGATCCGCCAGATGCATTAATTCTGACTCAGAAATATACCCTTTATTGAATGCAATCTCCTCTAAACAAGCCACTTTAAGTCGAGTTCGCTTTTCAATAATCTCAATAAATTGCGATGCCTCCAGTAATGACTCATGTGTGCCTGTATCCAGCCAGCCAAAACCACGACCAATCAGTTCCACCTGCAGCTTTTCTCGTTTAACATATACATTTAAAATATCAGTTATTTCCAGCTCTCCTCTGTCAGATGGTTTTACTGTTTTCGCAATATCAACTACTTGGTTATCAAAAAAATACAATCCGGTAATTGCAAAGTTGGATTTAGGGGACTCCGGTTTTTCTTCGATTGAGATTACTTTCCGATTCCCATCAAATTCAACAACGCCAAACCTTTCTGGATCATTTACATTGTAGCCAAAGATTGTTGCCCCATTTAATTGTTTTCTAACCCTGTCAAGCTGAGAAATGAACTCATGACCGTAAAAAATATTGTCACCTAAAATTAACGAAATATCGCTATCTCCAATAAAATTTTCTCCGATGATAAATGCTTCTGCCAAGCCGTTCGGTTCCTCCTGAACAGCGTAGGATAAATTTATTCCCAGCTCTTTACCATCTCCAAGAAGTTGCTCAAACCTGGGAACATCTTTTGGAGTGGAAATAATCAAAATGTCCTTTATTCCAGCAAGCAGCAACACGGAAAGCGGATAGTAAATCATTGGTTTATCATATATGGGCAATAATTGCTTGGATATTGATTTTGTTAAGGGGTATAAACGAGTTCCGCTTCCACCAGCTAATATAATTCCTTTCATAATAGACCCACCTTTTAAAATGTTTTTATAAAAAATGCATAAAAAAATAAAAGACCTAAAAAGTCTTTTACTGGTTTTGCATATTACGGATTAACTACTTATTGTTTTTTATAGCAGTAAGATAATCGCGGTTACCCTTGAGCTTATCCTCAACCCTGTATGTCATAATACGGCCAACTAAATATTGACCATAACTAAACTGGTTAAATACGTATGCTGTACCGATACATAGGGATATGGTAATTATAAATATCAGAATTGTATAAGAACCAATATTAAGTAAAGCAGGTGGTTCTATAAGTCTTAATAGATGAAAGTAAAACAAGTTTAAGAGAAAAATGCTAAATGAATAATTACTGATAAACATCACTAATCTTGGAACCCTTTTAATGTGGGAGGATATATAGATAATGAAAATTATTACTGAGCTGGAATACAGTAGCATATCAACCCTTTTCGAATTGTAATCCATAATAAATGTACTATTCATAACTAGCATTAATAATAAGGCTAGTATAGGTGTTACTATTACCCATTTTTTTCTTAGAATATTTAATAAACCCTGGTAATTCCTGCCACAATAAAATCCTAGAACGAAATAAAAAATCCATCCAGTAAATGGCATCCAATAACCTTTAGTCCATACGAAGTTTCCCACTGCACTATCGGGAGCTTCTACAAAATTAAAAAAGGCTAAATATAAAAAATTGATTAATAAGGCTATCGGAATAACCAATTTTGCAGACAACCTATTTAGATATTTACGAAATAGCAAATGGAAAAAGTAAAATTGAAAAATGATTATAATAAAATAAACTGCTGAGTCTCCGAGGAAAATACTCATTGCCAACCTGGAGGTCACATCTTGTAAAGTCCATGCTTCTACAGAAGTGAATGCATAGACAATACTCATAACCAAATATGGAAATAATAAGATTTTAACTCTTCTCTTCATAAATCCCTTAGGTACTTTCTCAGTATACTTATTTGCTAGAAGAAGCTCAGATATAAATACAAATACCGGAACTCCAAAAAGGACAGCCATATGTAAAACATATAAGCCTGTGTGATAAATGGATGGCTCCAAATAAAAATAAAATCCATTTCCAATTGCATGACCTAATGTAACAGCTAGACAAGCTATACATCGCAGCCAAAACACTTCATTAATTAGGTACTGATTTTTCATTGGAGCCCCCCTTTCGTTAATTTTTCGCTACTTTAATTATACTTGTGCAGATCTTTTCTTAAATATATCCCTCGCCATGTGTTCATGATTTTTGTATATCTCCCTTTGCCCGTAAATTTGCTTATAAAGCCATTTTTTGTTTTATAAGCAATAGAAATAACTTTCGAGGATAAGGGGATTCTAAAACTTTTAGCCAACATATTATCGTAAATTTCTATTGAAAATTTATTACTTTTTCTTTCAGCAAGGACCGTAGCGATATATTTTTTCCTATTTGAATAATATGCTTTAAGATTAAAGACATTTGAATAGTTTTCTATCTTACCAATAATTTCAAGCGTTAATAAAGTCCTTAAACATTTTGGACATTTACCACAATTATTCTTGTTAAAGAAGCAAACATTTAAATACTTATATGATGGTGTATAGTTAGAAACGAGCTCGGTTTTTTCTGTTCTAGTCATAATTGGACAAGAAGAGAAAAACCGAATCGTTTCGGTTGACAACATGCTCATATTAAATATATCAAAACTATTAGTGCTGTCATTAGTTAGTTTAAAGCGTGTAATTGGTACTCCAGCTGAATAATAGTAAATCTTAAACAACCTTTGTAAAATCAACACTGCAGACAAGCTTCTCATCGTATTGGTTTGTTTAAAATTCATTTGTAATACTTCACTAATATTACTATCAACTGAAATAAATTCTTTTCCATACTCACTAGCGTACTTTTTAGTAATTTCAGCTCTTTCTTTAAAGAGCTTTCTTGCTTTCTCCCCGCCATTATCCCCATGAGAACCTACATTAAAAAATGTATAATGAGTAATCTTATACTCCTCAGGGCAACTATTATCTAAATGATCAACAATAGTAGCAAAAGAATCTATACCACATGAAAGACCAGTACCAACAGCACCTTTACTTAGTATGGGCTCCTTAAGTAGTTCATTACATTTAATTCTGATCCTCTTATACCCATGTATTTTCACCAACAAGGGAATTAAGTAGTTGTTAATTGAATAGTATAGGTTTTGCGAAATTGGTGCTAAAACCTCCATATCACATCCATTTTTTAATGCGTAAAATAATAAGCCGACTAAAAATCCATCTGCTGATTCATCAGTTAGATATTCACCATATTTCTCTTCCACTTCATACCATAATGTATCTGACTTTTGACTGTGTTCAAATACAGCTTGTATTCTTACACCATAACTCGATTTAATGATCTCTGGGTGATAAACTTTTAACATTTTTATCAACTCCTAAATTTAAACAAGGCAAAGAACTAATCCTATTAATTTAAGACATGTGGCTTTATTATTTTTATTTAGCATTAAACTTATAAAACCTGCTTCCTAAAGTTCTTACTCCATAACTTTTTTATTTTAGTATAAATGCCCTTTCCCATGAACCTACCTATAAAGTGAGATTTTATTTTATAAGCAAATGATATAACTTTTGATGAGAGTGGAATTGTAAAGTCCCTGACCAGCATTTCATCGTAAATTTCTTCTGATAGTTTGACACTTTTTCTTTTCGAGAGAACATAAGCTATATATTGGCGTTTATTAGAATAATATGCTTTAAGATTAAAGACATCTGAATAGCTTTCTATTTTCCCAATAATTTCAAGTATCAATAGCGTCTTTAAACATTTAGGACATTTCCCGCAATTATACTTACTAAAATAACAGACATTCAAATACTTATATGAAGGTTCATAACTAGCCACCAGTTCAGTCTTTTCAATTCTTGTCATAATTGGACAACCCGAGAAAAACCTAATTGTTTCAGTAGATAACATACTCATATTAAAAATATCAAAAGCTCCCGTATCTTCTTTAATTAACCTGAACCGTTTTAAAGGAAAACCAGAAGAATAATAGTAAACCTTAAACAACCTTTGTAAAATTAACACTGCAGACAAGCTTCTCATCGTATTGGTCTGTTTAAAATTCATTTGTAATACTTCACTAATATTACTATCAACTGAAATAAATTCATTTCCATACTCATTAGCGTACTTTCTAGTAATTTCAGCTCTTTCTTTAAAAAGCTTTCTTGCTTTCTCCCCGCCATTATCCCCATGAGAACCTACATTAAAAAATGTATAATGAGTAATCTTATAATTTTTCGGACATCTGTCATCCAAATGGTCAATTATTGTCGCAAAAGAATCAATACCACAGGAAAGTCCAGTTCCAACAGCACCTTTACTTATAATGGGCTCCTTAATTAGTTCATTACATTTAATTCTGATCCTCTTATATCCATGTATTTTCACCAACAAGGGAATTAAGTAGTTGTTAATTGAATAATAAAGGTTCTGAGAGATAGGTGCCAAAACCTCAATATTATCGCCATTTTTTAACGCATAAAATAGTAATCCAATTAAAAATCCATCTGCTGTTTCATCTGTGAGATACTGACTAAATTTCTCTTCAACTTCGTACCATAATGCTTCTGTGTTTTGATCCTTTTCAAAGTAAGCTTGTATTCTAACACCAGTATTAGTTTTTTTGATCTCTGGCTTTTGAATCCTCAACATTTTTGTCAACTCCGGAATTTCATTTAATCTAAAAAATTCTTATTGACTTTGTGGATATAAATATTTTGCTTTTTTACCAGCTTCTTAATTATTTTAGATTATTGACTTCTCTATTTTATTATCAATTGCTACCAACTCCGCTTTATTAATTTTAAAGACTATATCACAGTTTTCTATCGTGCTTAATCTATGAGCTATAATAACCAGAGTCTTTTCCCCTTTTAATCCATCTATTGCCTTCATAATCTCTTTTTCTGTTTCATTATCTAGCGCTGAAGTCGCTTCATCCATAAATAATATTTCTGGATTATGATATAAGGCACGCGCAATACCAATACGTTGTCGTTGTCCACCTGAAATCCTCACACCACGTTCACCCACTGTGGTTTCTAGCTTCTCAGGAAGTTCTTCAACAAACTCCTTTAACTGAGCTTGCTCTAAAGCTCGCCACACTTCCTCATCATCAATATGTTTTTTATCAATTCCGAAGGCAACATTGCCACGGATAGAATCATCTGAAAGGAATATTGATTGTGGAATATAACCAATTTTCTGCTGCCATAACTTCTTTTGATCATGAAGATTTTTCCCGTCTATCAAAACAGTTCCTTTTTCTGGTTCGAACAATCCCAGAATGATATCAACAAGCGTTGTTTTTCCAGCACCCGACTCGCCGACAAACGCAACTGATTGCCCTATTGGTATGGTCAATGATATATCCTTTATCGAATAGACATGTTGATTAGGGTAACGAAAATACACCTTATTTAGTTTTATGGAATCTTTAAACGTTCTTTCCCCTCGATTTACTATAACTGATTCTTTATTACTCTTTACTTTTTCATTTTTATCTTTATTTGAAAATAGATCATTGTAAACAACAGATAATGCAGGTTGATTGTACCGGATACTCGTAATCAGCGATACCACCCTGGTGATGGAAGGCATTAATCGAAAAGAAGCCATAGCAAATAGCGCCATTGTCGAAACGAGTTGAGTTAAACTTGTTCCTTGGGAAACGATAATTAACATCGTAGTAAGAACGATAGACACCAACAACGTTTCAATAAACAACCTAGGAGATACTTCCAACATTTTCATATACCGACTATTATTTGCTTTGATTTGACTCTGTCCAGTATATGAGTTAATAAAAAAACTTTCTTTTCCCGATACTTTAACTTCTTTACT
Organism: Virgibacillus sp. JSM 102003; assembly: GCF_041949995.1. Lineage (NCBI taxonomy): Bacteria > Bacillati > Bacillota > Bacilli > Caryophanales > Bacillaceae > Virgibacillus > Virgibacillus sp. JSM 102003. The sequence goes on along the minus strand of NZ_JBHFQH010000011.1, from coordinate 64,767 downwards.
AGCCCCTAATCCCTGATTCACCCATTTAATCATTGTTCCGCTTACTTTTTGTTGCTCCTTCCCTAATAGACTAATCTTCTTACGAAGAAATGCAAAAAATAAAAAAACACTTCCACCTAATAAGATAGAAGCTACTAATGTTGCAATCGGAGCCGTTACTAATAACAATATTAAAATGCACGTAATGACAAGGAGCTCAGTAAATAATTGAAAACTCGACATAACGATCCCTTGAAACACCTTAGATACCTCTCCATTAACATTCCGGAGTAAATCTGCAGTATTTCGTTGCAAATGAAATGTATATGGCTTTATTAAATATTCTCTAAATAATTTCCGGGATAATTTAACTTGTTGATTTAAGATAACTCTAAACTGTGCATAGTTAAAAAGAAGTAAGTATAAATTTTTTAAAACAAATATCGCCAGTAACGTTATCACTGAAAACACAATAAAAGCAGTTGTTGATTGAAAATTAAACAGGTCATAAATATAAGTTAAAATAGCTTGTTCCTGAATAATAACAGGATCGGTAACAATCCCGACAAAGGGAACTATCAGCCCTATTCCAACCGTTTCAAATAAAGCTGCCACTATCATCATAAAGAATAGTATTAATAATTTTTTCTTTTCCCTTTTATTAAAAAGCTGCAGTAACCTTTTGATTGTTATTTTCATTATTGACACACCTTTTTTAGAAATTCTTATTACTCTGATAAACAAATTTAATAAATTAGATTAAACTAATAATAAATCTAATTTTCTAAATTGTTCTTCCGACTCTAACATTAAACTTCTGTTCGCTAATTTATTATCGAGTGAATCTTTTATCACTTTCTTTACATCCAGTTCTTCAATATCTTTAATAAAGCAGCAATTGCTTTCCATGTTTATATCTCTTAATACATTGTAGGACTTATCACTATAAATAATTGGGAAAATATTTTGATTAAACAGCAGACTTAATATAATTGAATGAAACCTAGTTCCTATTACTGTCTCACAAGTTTTATATTCATCTAGAAATTTGTTTATATTTACACTATAACTAACTACCGCTACTTGTTTAGCATATTGAGATTCCATATTTTTTAGTAAAAAATTTATAGCTCTTAAATCTCCTTCTTTTTCACAAAAAGAAAATAATTTTATCTTATAACCTAGATCTATATAATTTTTGATTATTTCGCTCATCTTTTCTATATATTTATAAAAATAATGTTTCAAACCTTTTCTCTTTTCTACATCAATGATTGAAAAGCCTATAACCCTATTATTTCCTGGTATTGCAGAATATTTGCTTTTCAAGCTAAATACGACATCTGGTGCAAATCTAACATTTTCTAAATCACCAAAAATAGTGTAAGAATAATTATCCCTAAAACAAATGTCATCAAAACTAGCGAAGAATTCTTTATGTTTCCTCATGAATAAATCATCTTCAAATGGTCCAAAGTTAGCTCCTATTATATAAGTGTTTTTATTTACTTTTTTAAATTTTTCTGGTAAGTGCCTTCTACTTTTTAACCCTTTTTCCCAGCCCACACTTTCCATAAAAATAGAACCACCTATATTTACAAAAGCATTATAATTCCTATATTTCACAATACAATCGTGTACCTTATTAAATAAATTAACTGTGCGATTCCCTATTTTTACACTTAGAGTCTTAATAATCTTGACGTTTCTATAATTTTGAAATACTATTTTGTATTTTTCATTTGCAGTTAATAAATGAAATTCAACGTTAGGATACCTATCAAATAATACTTTTAAAAATAAATCGTCCCCCAAGTTTTGAGCAAAATATGCATTTACTAATATTCTTTTTCTTTTCACCTTTATTCACACCTTTAACATTTTCATAAAGCATTTACCTCAACAAAACTTTACTTTACTGAACTAAAATTAGCTAAATAGCTTTGGAAGTTTACCTTTATTTTTACAATCATTGTAAATAATTTTTCGTTTTTTTGAATACAGATTCTTTTTAACAACTTATAGTATGTAGATGGACACTTACAGTCAAAAATATATTTGTTAAAATCGGAGTCATTCATTATATTTCTGATCATTCTAAATTTCTTGGTAATAGTTAAATTGCTGTTCACTACACTTTGCATGTGAACGAGTGATTTGAGTGAAAAGTCATTTGTAATATCACTTATATTTTCTGTTAGATTATATCTATGACATAATAGAATACCAAAGTTTTTATTATCTACTAGATAATCATATAAGTCTTCGTTAAAAATTCGGGTCAACGACTTTCTTTCGCGAATATAATACTTATATAATGGTTGGTTTACAAATACAATTGAATGAATATGGGTTAATAGAATTATATTTAAACGGGCATCCTCTCCATGACTTTTATTTTCATCAAATCTATGGTTCTTATCCTCGAACAGTGATTTCTTATATAACTTATTACAACTTGATAACAGACTAAAGTATTTATTACTTAGAATAGATGGTATTATTTGTTCTTCAATACAATTTTTATCTAATGAGCAATTAACTTTTGGCCAAACTGAAGAAATAGATGTTTCATTCATAAATAGGTTTACAGTCTTAATCTGACATACTACTATTTCTGCACTATGATTTACTGAAGATTTATTTAATTCTTCATACATTGTTGGTTCTACATAATCATCAGGATCAACAAATCCTATATAATCTCCCCTAGCAATATCAATCCCACGGTTACGAGCTGAAGAAACACCGCCATTTTCCTTATGTACAACTCTTATTCTATTATCATTTTTTGCATACTCATCACAAATTTCACCACAATTGTCAGGTGATCCATCATTGACAAGAATTAGTTCAAAGTCTTTAAAAGTTTGTGCCAAAATGGAATTTATACATTTACGAATATATAGCTCCACATTGAAAACTGGAACAATTATACTTATCTTAGGATTCATCTAACTGGCCCCTTCCTCATATAGGTTATGGAACGATTTCCAGACCTCTTCATGTGGTGTTGAGTCCATATTTCCGTTTATTAGATTGTTGGTCAAATACTCTCTTCTCTTCGGATTTTCAATTAAATACTTGACTTGTTCATATAACTCATCAACTTTACCATCAACAATTAACCCATTTAGACCATTATCAATTTGTTCATTTACTCCGGTAAAATTAGTTGTGACAATAGGCTTATATAAATACTTAGCCTCAGCCAGTGTTAAACAAAACCCTTCATGTCTTGAAGGTTGAACATAAATATCGGCAAACCTTATATATGGGTAAGGATTGATTTTAGTACCCAGTAAGATAAAATATTGTTGTAAATTATATCTTTTTATAAGCTGTTCATAATCACTTCTAGCGCTTCCCTCTCCAATGCAATACCATTTAACCCTAAAACCATCATTCTTAAGTTTAGATAGTACTTTAATCGCCATATCCTGACCTTTTTCCTTAGAAAGTCGTCCTACAGTGACAATTTTTATTCCTTCAAAGTTTTCATCCGATTCAATTTGTTCATTAGACATTTTATTAATTAATTTAGGTGAAATTATATTGGAAAATACAACAGTCTTATTTTTATTATTAGGGAATAAGTTTAGTAATTTATTCCTTGCTCCATCCGAAACGACAACAACCTTATTAAACTGTTTATGAAGTTTTACATATAATTTTTTGTTAATCTTATGTTTTTCAACATCAAAATGGATCCATGTAATTTTCTTGTTTGCATTGACTTTTTTTGCAATATAAAAATCTATGATGTCAGTAGGTCCTTGATATGCAATGGCAACATCGAATTGTTTCGAGTAATTAGGAATATCCTTAAATATATGACTATAATAAATATACCTATCGTTTAATTTTTTAGATAAAAAATAAGTGCTTATAAAAGAAGAAACTTTAAGAATTTCCCTATTTTTAACATAATCAATGACTGTTTTTTGTGGTGGTTGTGTTATTACTGGTTTTACTCTTTCATACCACATTACTTCCTCTATACTTACCCAGTTCGGAACCTGATTCAATAAGCCGCCCTTTTTATTTAATAGTAAAAGTGTAATATCATATTTTTCTTTGGGAATAGTTGAAAGCAAAGACAAAAAGGATTTTTCCACACCACCGACATTCATGCTACTTAACATAAATAATATGCTCTTTTTAATTTATCTCACCCCACCATTAGTTTTCATCGCGTAATTTCAACTTAATTTACCTCTTTGTAAACGTTTATGAAATAGTTCTCTTATAGTTTCATCACTAATTATTTGTTGAAGAGTTCTTATCATTTGATTTTCATCATACTTAACAATTATCCCTATCTCTCCATCTTTTAATTGCTCTCTAGCCCCAGTAAAGTCGGTACTAACAATAGGTTTATTGAAACACTTCGCCTCAGCCAATGTTATACAGTAACCCTCATGTCTAGAAGGCTGAACATAAATATCACATTGTCTCATAAATGGATATGGATTTGGCGTAGCGCCTAGTAATATAAACTCATTTTCTACCTCATATTCCTTTATTAATCCCTGATACTCTGCTCTAGCACTTCCTTCCCCAACGCAATACCATCTAACATTAAATCCTGCCTTTTTTAGTTTTGCTAGTGCACGAATTGCCAAATCTTGACCTTTTTCCTTACTTAATCGCCCAACCGTTAAAATTCTGACTCCATTAAAGTTATCTTCAAATCCTGGACCCTCATCAGCCATTTTTAATACTAGTTCTCGGGACATCTTATTAGGAAATGACTCTACCTTATCCTCAAACTGTGGGAATAGATTGATAAACTTCTTCTTTCCTTCTTTAGACACAACAAAGATTTTATCAAACTGTTTATAGATTCTAGCAGCAAACCTGTTATCAAATCCTACCTTGGTAATATCAAAATGTATCCATTGTACTCTTTCTTTGGCCTTAATTTTCATCGCAACAAAATAGCTTATGAAGTCCATGGGACCTGCATAAGCTATGGCGACATCATATTCATTTTTTAATTCAGGAACATTTTTTAAGAGATATCTAAAAAAGATACTTTTGTTTTTTGTCAACTTTGATAATAAAACTATAATTGAAAATGCTATTCCTTTTCCGAACTTCCCCCTATTAATAAGATTCAGTGCTGCTGTCTTTGGTGGCTTATTGAGTTCCTCTTTAATTGCAGGATATTCCTGTAAATATTCAACATGGACATGGCTTGGAATAGATCCCAAAAACCCTCCATATTTCTCTAGCATCAAAATTGTGATATCATAATCGGCTGTTGGCATTTCAGCTGTCATATTAAGTAATGCCTTTTCTGTTCCGCCAACATTCATGTTTATTAGCATGAAGATAACTTTTTTCTTCATAGACCTACTCACTTTCATCCCTAATTATCTAAAAGTTACTATTGATTTTATTTTATTATTCAAAAATAAAAATTTCACATTGTAATTTATTAATATGGTTAAATATTTGTACTTCAGTGACAAACGTGTATTTTTAATAATTTCTTTATAATATTTTCTAATGTACCTTTGTATATATACAATGTACTTTTCCTTCTCCACAGGGTCCTTTACTTGATTCAAAATAGAGTACACATGATCCATGCTATAGTACACAAAACAGGAAATATACTCTTCAGATAGTTGCGGATAGTTTTCATTCATAAAGGCGATAATTTCATCCCAGCCTAAAAATACATCGAGTTTCTTTTCATTATAAGAAGAAGTTATTATACTGTTTTCCCTAAGCAAATATATATAACCAGAATAACTAGTATAAACGACCTTATTTGCATTTGAAAAAACTTTATAAGTGGTTGGTAAATCATCAAGTCTTCTATCTTCTGGGTACCGGATATTTTCAAAGCAACTTTTTTTATACAGTTTTGCCCAGACTGCAAATCTAAAGTATTTACCGGTGAATAACTGTTTCATTGCTTCTGTATTATCCATTTCTTTTATAAGTTCTTCTTTTTTTACATGAATAACGTCTCCATTCACTTCTCTATATATGCTGCAAATAGAAATATCACTATTCGTTGCTGTACATAGTTCATATAATTTAAGATACAAATCTTTATATACCCAGTCATCTCCATCTACAAAGCTAATATACTCCCCCATGGCTGTGTTAATCCCGGCATTTCTTGCAGAGGAAACTCCTCCATTTTTTTTATGAATAACAACTATCCTACTGTCTTTTTCAGCATATTGATCACAAATTTGACCACTTTGATCCGTCGACCCATCATTAACTAGAATCAGTTCGAAGTTCTGAAATGTTTGTGCCAGAATACTATCTATACACTTGCTAATATACTGGCTTGAGTTATAGACAGGAACGATAATACTTATATCTGGTTGCCTCATATTTCTCCTCCCACTCTATAAATACTATCCTATTAATTGATAAAACTTTTCTATTTCTTCAACATTTCCTTTCTTTTCGGTCTTCAGGTAGTTTACGATATTTTCTCTTAGTTCGTTGCTGCCAATTAACTTCAGAATCCCATCACATACGGCAGTGGAATTCATATCAACAACAAGGCCATTCTTACCATCAACCATTTGACTATATACTGCATCAAACCTTGTAGTTACGACTGGTATGTTAAGCATTCGTGCTTCTGCAATGGCAATACCAAACCCTTCAAATTTAGATGTTTGTACATACAGATCAGCATTTTTAATAAATGGATAGGGATTCGCTTTGACACCTAACAGAACAAAGTGTTCATTTAAATTATGCTTTTCGATATACTCCTCTATCTCTTTCTTTAAAGGTCCCTTTCCTAGTACATACCATCTAAAATGAATTCCTTGCTCTTTCAGTATCCTACATGTCTCAAGTGCAATATCATAACCTTTCTGATTCGCTAATCTCCCTATTGTTAAAAGCCTTATCCCATCAAAAGAGTCCTCATAACTATCTTCTAATTCAGCCATGTTTGAAATGAAGTTGGGATTATTGATGTCATAAATAACATTAATTTTATCCTTATATTCTGGAAAAGCTTCCAGTAATACTTCCTTTGTTGAATCAGACACAGCTACTATTTTATTGTACTGATCATAAAATATCCTTTGAAATTCCTTTTCCTTTTCGTTTAATTGATAACTTACATTTACCCATGCAAATTTACTTTTTGCTTTTACCTTTTCAGCTACGTAATAGGTTGGAATTCCTTGAGCATAACTTACAGCAACATCATATTCTTTCGGATTTCCGGGAATTACACTAGAGACACTTTGCCAAAAGAGCATTGCCTTTTGTGGGTTACTATATTTTCCTTTGCGTAATCTGCTTGAGTATTTAAACCTTGCTGAAAGCATTTTATACTCACGGTTAACTACAGAATATTTAAGTGAATCTATTAAATCTAACTCACTAAATTTTGTATACTTCAATGGTTTAAGGATATTAACTTCTTCTGGGACCAGTTCTTCAAGTGCTCCACCATGAGCGAACAGCAATAAATCAACTGAGTATACTGAGTAATCCAACATTGATAATAGCGTAACTAAACTCTTTTCGGCACCTGCAGTTTTCAACGAATCAATTACAAATAAAAGATTTTTTTTCATTTATTCCGCCCACACCCATTATATTTATTTAATTGTTAGCCTTTTAACTATCTCTTACAACTCAACCTTCTGCTTCACAATCGTCGACGAGACACCCTTTGTATATGGAAAATAGACAATGTCGACTCCTTTTTTGTCAAACTTTCTCTCCAGTTCATTAAAAAGAGCATTTCCTTTCCAGTCGTCACCAACAAACATGACGTCAAAAAGTAAATGCTCCCAAGCCCGATATTTATCTCTGTCTTCCTGTGGTACTGCTTCATCGACATATTTAATTCCTTCTACAATTTCTATTCTTTCCGCGTAAGGGATGACGGGTTGCTTATTTTTGTATTCCATTACTAACTCATCTGTACTTACGCCTACAATGAGAAATTCGCACTTTTCTTTGGCCTTTTTTAAAATGTTCAGGTGGCCAACATGAAATAAATCAAATACCCCTGTTGTATAGCCGACTTTATACTGCTTCATATATTTCTTCTCTCCTTTTCCCTTTTTGGCCATGGCAAACACGATCGATTCGTTTCACCAAATGTTTGCTTGCATCTCCGTCCTCGAAACTGCCAATCTTATAGAGGAACTTTTCTATTTTTTTGCGATATGGTACGTAATCAAACGTTGCAACTTTTTCTAAAAGGTCATTGTTGCTTGTTGCACTAATAAATGGAAGGTCTGTTATATCAAAATACAGCTTTCTGTCTTGTCTAGTATATTCCTCTAAATCCGGGACATAGAGAAAACATGGTCGTTTGGTTATCGAATAATCAAATATTAGTGATGAGTAGTCGGAAATCAATACATCTGCTGCTAGCAGTAATTCCTGTATATCGTCGAATGACGTAACATCCTTCACATGATCACCATAAGTTAGTTTGCCTGATTCTGCGTTTAAGTGTGGATGCAGTTTAACCAATATTGTCCACTCATTACCAAATCTGCTTTCCAGCTGGCGTACTAAACGGGACCAGTCAATATTATAAACTTCCAGGTTATTATTTTTTCTAAATGTTGGTGCATATAACAATACTTTAGAATCAGGATTTACATGTAACTTTTCTAATACATCCGCTCTCCTGTCAGGATTACGTTGAAACAATAAGTCATTCCTTGGTGTTCCATGCTCAAAAATCTCTCCACCATACCAGAAGGAACGTTTGAATATAGCAGTGCTGTACTTACACCCGGATAATAATAAATCACATTTTGCTGAGTCTTTCTTCGCCATTTTGACATAGCTTGATGGGAGTACAGCTTCCGCATCTTTTTCAATATGCTTTATTCGAAGTGAACTGTGCCAGGTTTGAATGTAATACTGCTTCTTACGTTTTACAAATAAGCCGGTGGTTCTATAATTTGTAATGACCACCTTTGATGTACACAATTCATAAAAATATCGTAATGACATGATCTTCACTTTTTTCACATGGTCTAAGTGTTTTTTGGAATCCGGGTCATTAAAGGCCCAGACAACATCAAATCGATCTTTCGGGTAATACCGCATCATATAATCGGTGATATACTTTGGGCTGCATCCATACTGACTCCCATAATAACTAAATAAGAATATTTTGTTTTGTTTAATTGGAAGACAGTTACATAGATAAATAATGATTAACGCGATCCATTTCTTCATTCAGATGACACCTCCTGCTTTAGTCCAACTGGTTTAGGCACTATTCTCGCCGTCCTCATCACTTTCCTTACTCCAGGTAAAAGAACATTTAAATAAGGATGGAGGGAAAATAAATATAATTGCTTTCTTAATGCTTTATCGTCCATTACTGCCCTTCTCAGCTCTTTGTAGTTGTCAGTTATGTAGGATTGTATTTCTTTTTTATGCAGCCCGTTTTGATCCTTCTCTCTGTTAAGCAGCAACAAATTATAATGGATAAAGCTCATTTTCAATATAGCCTTATAGGACTCATCCGTTAGCCCCTGATGAAAATTCTCAATAAACCGATGCCTTTCCTTTAACCCCTTAATAATATCCAGATTTCTTGGGGTGTAGGCTGCGACGATACTATCCTCCCGTTGATAATAGTAATATAATGGCTTATGCAAAAGCACAAATTTTTCAACTCGATGCATCACCTGATGTGCCCAAAATACATCTTCAAATAATACCCCTTTTTGAAATGGAATATCGTTGATCAGCTTTGTTTTATAAAGCTTACCCCAGGCAAAATTCTTCACCCGTTCGTTAATTACTAACTCATACATTAGCTTTCTATTATCCAGTTTTGTTGGGGTATCATTTTTATTATGATACCTGTTATCCAAAAGCAATTTATCTTCATAAGCATAATAAAAAGCTGATTGAACAACATCAGCTTGATATGCAAGGCTGCATTTAATCAGGCTTTCAACCATGTTATTTTCCAGCCAATCATCACTATCAACAAACATAGTAAATTCACCTGTTGCATGCTTCATTCCATGATTTCGTGCATCCGATAAACCCCCGTTTTCCTTGTGAATCACCTTTATCCGGGGATCTGATTTTTTGTAACTCGCTGCAATTGCTCCACAATTATCTGGAGAACCATCATCTACAAGAATGACTTCTAAGTTAAAGTATGTTTGGTTGAGAATACTTTCGATGCAGCGATGGATATATTTTTCCACCTTATAGATTGGGACAACAACGCTAACTTTTCCTTTTTGCATCCTGTATTGCCCCCTCTATATTAATTCGTATAGTTTTTCCAGTTCCTTGTTATTATAAAAATTTATGCTGCTGCAATTTGCTGCGAGTCTGTCTCGCAATGCCTTATCCCTATATAACGTTTCTATTCCGATTGCTATACCTTCAGCCGATAAGTCGCAAATCATTCCATCAACCCCATCATTCACCTGGCTTTTTACGGTTGGATAATTTGTTATCAGCACCGGCTTACCAAGTATCTGCGCTTCCCCAACCGTTACGGCCTTTCCTTCATATCGGGATGGCTGAACATAAAGATCTGCTTCTTTTAAATAAGTATATGGATTGGTTTGTTTCCCCAATAAAATGAAGCTATCTTGTAAATCATTTGCCGCAATTAACTTCTCGAGCATTTCCTGATCACCACCATAACCAACAACATACCAGACGATATCATCATAACCTCTGTCCTTTAGTAGTTTAAAAGCACGCACTGCATTATCAATTCCTTTTGCATGCGAAAGTCTTGCTACTGTTATCAGTTTGAATCGCGGATCAGCAGTCATCGGATTTTCAACTTTCTCATCTGATAACGCCTTCACAACGTCAGGTGATGTGATGTTCTCGATAACAATAACTCTCTCTTTTAAGCTGGGGTATTTTTTAATAAATGCGTTTTTACACGCTACGGATACGGCTGCAATATAGTTAAAGTTGCGCCACATGTTTAAATCCATGTTTATATCCGTTTCTACTGTTGAAAAATCAGTATGTATCCAGGCTATCTTTGTCTTGGCTTCCACCTTCTCTGCTACAACGTAATGTGGCCATAAATAGCTGATTGCAGCATCATATTTCTTTTCCAAGCTTGGCAGAAATGGCAATGCGTATTTCCACATAAGTTGCATTTGCCTGTATCCTGGTTCTGATACGCTGCTCTTATTCGCCTTATACTTAGCGATAAGCCTTGTCAGACCTAGTGTTACTTTGCCTGATTTTAAGATTTGCCCAATCGGCATTCGAAAGGTCTTATAGGCGTTTGACTCTTCCAATAAATTTGCTTTATCAGGGAGCAGATCGATTAAGTCGCCTGTATGGCTGTATAGCATAAGATCGATATGGCTCTTGCTGTAATCGAAATTATCCAACATGCTAATAAGACTTCTTTCAACGCCTCCAACCTCCATATCAAAGCTGGCGATTAATATCTCTTTCATATTGTCCTCCTGAGCTGGATTGATAGATAGCTGACAACGTGTCTATTGCTCGCTTTAGGGAATAGCCGCTTTTTTCAAATCCATTTATAATATGATAGGTGTTCTTTTCTTTCTGACCTGCCACTTCAACTATCCTGTCTGCCCAAACATCAGGTCCATCAGCTAATGAAAGCTTTGTTAGTAAACCTATCCCCAAATCTGCTTCTGGCTGGATAGCTTCTGAGACCACGGCGGGCAATCCGCATGCTTGCGCTTCAAGCAGCACCAGACCCAATCCTTCATAATGGGATGGAAAAATAAATACATCCATGCTATGCAACATGGTGGCTATGTCATGCCTTATCCCTGTAAATCGTATGTTTTCAAGGATCCCTTCCTGTTCGGCCTTTTCTTCTATTTGCTGTCTTAAATCTCCATCTCCTACTAATAATAGCTTAATAGTGGGGTCTCTTTGGATGACATGCTTCATAATTTCCACTATAAACATGTGATTCTTTGCTTCTATAAACCTGCCAATATGGCCAATTACGATACTCTTACCTAAGCCTTCCTTTACTTTAAATGTGATGACCTTCTTTTGCGGATTTATCAGGAATCTTAAATACTCGATTGCATTAGGGAAGTACGAATACTTCGATTTTGCTAACCCCTTGTTCCCGAATAAATACGTTCCTGCTCCACTGCTGCAAGCCAGTAAATTTGTTGAGAAGCGATTGATGATGAACCGCATTGCTGTTATATAGACCTTTCTTGTAAAACTGTTACTGCTGTCCAACGTTGTATGTGCGTGTGAAATTCTAATTTTTACACCAGCTAAATAGGCAGCAATTGCCGCAATACCGCAATGAAACAATGTATGTGCATGAACAGCTTCATATGGTCCATATTTTTTGATGGAATAATAAATTTCTTTTATGGAATTAGTCTTCGATAACTTAATAATTCTTCCGCCGCGTTTTTTGATTTCATCGTCATAGTGAGCATCCTGATTACTATATGAAATAAAATCAAACTGTACTTTCTCGTGGTCTACATTTCTGTAAATATTCATTAGCATTGTTTCTGTTCCTGCTCTGTTCATTGCCCCGACAACGTGAAGAATCCTCATTTTGTTATCCTCTTTTCACGTCTTTTTTCCAAACTTATCATTCTGCCATTTTGCGAATTCAATAACTGTTTTAAATTTCTGGAGCTCACCCTTATCAACTCCTGACTCCTTCAGTTCTTCTACAAACTCCAGCCATTCACTTTCCGGCAACAGTTCATCAACTGGTTTTGTGCCTAATAATGTTCGAAGGTCTGCGTCTAAAACGGTTGCGATTCGTTCAATAATCTGAATGGATGGGTTTTGATTTAAACCTCGTTCAATATTACTTAAATAAGATTTTGATATTGTTGCTCGCTGGGCACACTCAGATAAACTGAGTCCTTTCTGTTTACGTATGCTCTGAATTTTTTCTCCTATCATAGTTTATACCTCATGTTTTCCTAAGATAAAATAACGTTTATTTCGGTCGTTTTTACGAAGCGTATCCTTAACACATCGGATAACTCGCTGCTGGTCGTCATCTGTCAGGTTTGACCCCGATGGAAGACAAATCCCTGTGGAAAATAACTGCTCAGCTACATGTTCATTTCCCTCGTGAGGATAGTAACTTGCTTCTTTGAAGAGTGGCTGCATATGAAGCGGCTTCCATACAGGGCGGGCTTCGATGTTTTCATGATGTAGTGCTGCCAACAATTCTTTAACCGTTACACCTGCTTCTTGTTCATTAATGGTTAAAGTTGTAAGCCAACGATTCATCCTGGTTTCTTCCAATTCCGGCATAAACGAAATCCCCGGCAGGTTAAGAAGCCCCTGCTTGTAGATTTCATAAATACTTCTCCTTGCAGAAACGCGATCGTCAAGTACTTGTAACTGTGTCCTCCCAACCCCGGCTAATAGGTTACTCATCCGGTAATTAAATCCGACAGTACTATGCTGATAGTGTGGAGCTTGATCACGTGCCTGACTTGCCAGAAATCTTGCTCGTTGTATGGCCTTGGCATCATTTGATATAAGCATGCCTCCACCAGAAGTTGTAATAATTTTATTCCCATTGAAGGAGTAAATACCGAACTTGCCGAATGTCCCACTGGCTTTTCCTTTATAGGTCGTTCCAAGTGACTCCGCTGCATCCTCGATCATTGGTACATCATATGCGTCACAAATCCCCAGAAGTTCATCCATCTTAGAGCTTTGGCCGTACAAGTTAACAACAATTACGGCTTTTGGCAGCCTTCCAGCAAGTGATGCTTCTTGCATCGCTCTTTCAAGTGCTTGTGGTGACATATTCCATGACTCAGGTTCTGAATCAATAAAAACAGGTATTGCTCCTTGATACAAAATCGGATTTGCACTTGCTACAAATGTAAAAGTTGAGCAAAAAACATAATCATCCTTTGTTACATCTAATAAAGAAAGAGCCAAATGAATAGCAGCAGTACCCGAACTCACGGCTGCAGCATCTTTGACTCCAACTTTTTCTGCTATTTCTTTTTCAAACGCATCCACGTTAGGCCCTAAAGGCGCTATCCAATTTGTTGCAAATGCTTCATTTATATACTCCTGCTCCCTGCCACTCATGTGTGGAAGAGATAAATTAATTCTCGACTTAGTCAAACAACCACCACCCTCTCTAAATCATAATGCGTTCGATTATTCTTGTCGGGCTTCCTACAGCCTTGCTATATGCTGGTATATGTTCGATCACTGTAGATCCTGCACCAATTACGGACCAGCTGCCAAGATGCTTTCCGGGGATTATTGTAGCTGTCGATCCAACATGGACCCCTTCACCTGAAGTGACATTCCCTGTCAACGTTGCGTTTGGTGAAATATGTGTGTAGTCCCCGATATTGTTGTCATGTTCAATCACTGCACCAGTGTTAATAATACAATGCATCCCTATTTTGGCATTTGCATTAATGACAGCATTTGGCATAATCACAGTTCCATACCCAATTACAGCAGACCTGCTGACAACTGCTGTTGGGTGTATAACCGATAAAAATTGCTCAGGAAGTAAATTTGCTTGGTCTGCTAGTTTCTTTCTTATTTTATTTTCTCCAATAGCAACCACTACTCGTGTATCATGTTGAAGTAATTTAGCTAAGTACGCTATCGGTGCATAAATAATTCCATTTTGTTTAAATCCGCGTTTATACTTATCATCCAGAATAGCAGTGACTTGATAGTTTATGTTGGGAAATAACATCTCCTGTATGACTGTGCTATGTCCACCATCGCCTATAATAATGACACTCATGCTAAAGCACTTCTTTCGTGCCATTAAATTTTTCCATCGTAACAGAATCCCTGCCCGTGATTCCTTCTTTTTTGACTACTTTTAGAAAAGTTTTCAGCAGGATTCTGCAATCAAGAAATAATGATCGATTTTCGACATACCACGCATCAAGTCTGAACTTTTCTTCCCAGCTAATTGCATTTCTGCCATTAATTTGTGCCCATCCAGTAATGCCTGGTTTCACAGAGTGACGAAATGATTGCTCCTTGTTGTAAAGCGGTAAGTATTCCATTAATAATGGCCGTGGCCCAACCAGGCTCATATCCCCCTTTAGTACATTGAACAACTGCGGAAATTCATCCAGGCTATACTTTCTTAGGAACTTCCCTAGGGATGTTAACCTGACTTCATCGGCCAATTCCTTACCGTTTTGCTGCAATCCATTCGTCATTGTCCTGAATTTATATAGATAAAAGGGTTTACCATTTAATCCTGGACGCTTTTGTTTAAATAATATCGGTCTTCCCATTCGAATCCGAATAATTACCGCCAATACAATAATTAATGGAGAAAACAGGGTAACAATCATTATCGAAATGACACTATCCAACAGACGTTTCATTCACCTCTCACTCCCAGAGATTATTTAGGCATTAAAAATCCGCTGCATGATGCACCGGAGATTTACTTGCTTTATTTGTTTCATTAACTATTTCATAACCATTCGGATTATTAGATTGCCAGCGCCATGTATCTTCACACATAGCATCTATGTCTCGGGTTGGCTGCCAGCCGAGCTGTTTTCGTGCCTTTGACGGGTTTGCATAACATATTGCAGCATCACCTGGGCGCCGCTCTTCAATTTGGTATGGGACTGTCTGATTTGTAGCCCTTTCAAAGGCATTGATCATTTCCAGTACGCTATAACCTTTGCCGGTTCCAAGATTGTATGCATCAACACCATCGGCAGACTGTATCTTTTTTAAGGCTTTTATGTGACCGGCGGCTAAATCGACTACATGGATATAATCTCTGACACCTGTTCCATCTCTTGTTGGATAATCATTCCCAAATACGTTTAGTTGCTGTCTTTTTCCTACTGCAACTTGTGCTATATATGGCATTAAATTGTTTGGAATGCCATTTGGATCTTCCCCAATACGACCAGACTTATGAGCTCCGATTGGATTAAAGTATCTTAGTATCGCAATACTCCATTCGTTGTCTGAACGATATACATCCCTTAAGACTTCCTCAATCATCTGCTTTGTACGGCCATATGGATTTGTCGCTTCCATCCTTGCTTCTTCTGTAATAGGCACGTTACCCGAAGCGCCATATACAGTTGCTGATGAACTAAATACAAGTTTTTTAACACCATACTGTTGCATCACTTCACACAAAGTAATCGTTCCTGTAATATTGTTTTGATAATAGCGAAGTGGATTGGTAACTGACTCGCCAACTGCTTTTAATCCCGCAAAGTGAATAACGGAGTCAATTTTGTTTTCACTAAATACTTCAGTAACGTGTTCTTTATCCAGTAAATCAGCATTATATGCTTTAAACTGTTTTCCAGTGATTTCTTTTACACGTCTTAATGCTTCATCATTACTATTCGATAAATTATCCAAGACAATAATTTCGTACCCCTCATTAAGAAGCTCCACACATGTGTGACTCCCAATATATCCTGCTCCACCTGTTACTAGAATAGCCATTAAATTCTCCTCCTTTCAGCTACCAGATTAAATAGTCACTTTCATATAAAATATTGAGATTAATAACATTTTCAAAGAAATAATAAGCAAGGTAACACGCAACAATCCCAAAGTAGATAATTTTTTGATCCTTCTTCGTAAATACTTTTACAACCCATGAAATAAGAATTATATTGTAAAGTTCAAAGTAAATTGAAATTCTGGCAAATATCCAATTTTGTGTTGAGATTATCATAAAGACCAATCCAAGTATCGCCATATTTACAATATAATCACTTTCAGGAAATATGCGCCTCAGTTTATCTCTCCCTAAGTAAGCAATAACGATGGGAGCTGCTGCTACCGCAACCCTCAAAAAGTTAGCCCCGCCTTCAGAGAAGCTTTGGTAATGACCATACTGTGTATCCTCTATTGTTGAAAATAATATCGTCGAAAATTGCTCATATCCGATAACAATAAATACGGAAAGGATAAGCAATACCACGGTAGCTTTTGACCATGCTTTGAACCTTACTAAGAAGTAAATTGGTAATAAAATAAGTGCACTTTGATGAAATAAAGATGCCAAAATAATAATCAAAGCATACTTCACAAAGCTTCCTTCAATTAAATATTTTGTAGCTGTAAAGGCAATTGCGGCTGCAAGCACCTGTCTTATTCCATTCATTGATACTAAAAATAGCCCACCCGTTATATAAACGTATAGGCTAATCTCAATCATCCTGGAATAATTATATAAAATTATTACAATAAGCACGTTTGTTATTAAAGCTGCGGTAAAGATCATAATTTGCGGATCTTCTGATATATACGTCTTTAATAATCTTTGTAAAATGCCAAATCCGATATCCTTTTGGGCTAGAATGAAATCCCAGGAAAATTCATTTTGCTCATATATTCTCCTATAAACATAAGTATCTCCAATATTTGAACGAAGCCCTGATACAACTACTAATGACGCTAATGCTCCAAACACCAATACTTTATTCGGTTTGATAGGAACAGGTGATTCGACGCTTCGTGCAGGGGACGCAAAGTATCGTGCAAATAGAGAAAAACTGAAAACGACGGCAAGGTTCATCCATAATATTGTCATCTGAAGTTTCCTTTCAATCTAAAACATTAAACTGTCCTCGTTTTGGCTTTTATATAAAGATATAATAGAAATCCTATCGGCAACGCGGGTACAGTAAGTATTTTGTTTGGTGTTTCTTGTAAAAATGACCAATTACGGCCTAATAAACTGCTGGATACATAGTGGATCGCTTGCTTAAATTTAAATACAAAACCCGCAAATGGTATCTTCATTAATTCTTTACGATAAAAGGAAAAGCCATTTGGATTCCTGCGATATTGATGAAGCATGTTTCGCGAAGAACCATCTGGAAGATATTCAACACAGCATAGTACTTCATTCATCAATAACATTTCATATTCCTGATCAAGCATGTAATACTTGTATGCTAGACCAACGTATTTTTCATTCTGAAAGATCGGATATGGATATTTTTTGGTTAATTCTGTACGGTAAACAAGCTTCTTATCACCTGTCACCCCATGTTTGTAATGCAGGTTAAACAACGTAGAGGACTTAATATGATCCGGCAAAATAGACCCAATTATTTGATTGTTGCTGTCCGAATCAAGACCAATAATCCCACTAACACTATTGCTTCCATATTTATTCCAGAATGATAGAATCTTTTCCACAGCATCATCTGGCATATAATCATCTGAATCAATACATACATTTAATTCTGTATTAATCCTTTCATAAGCAGTGTTATGTGCACCGTGCATCCCTTGGTTTTCCTGGTGATAATAGTCTATTTCAAGGATGCCTTCCTTAATCCATGTCTTTACTAGGTCTTCGGTATCATCAGTTGACCCATCATCAATAATTAGCCAAATAAAGTCTTTACATGACTGGCGTTTCAGACTTTCATAACAAACATGGAGACAAAATGCTCGGTTGTAGGCAGGTGTAAATACAGTTAGCTGTTTCATATTATCGCTTCTCCTAATGCCAGATAGGATGCTTGTGTTTGCCCGGCTGTCTCCTTTATGTCATAGCCGCTTTCCGATAAGGCATGGTAATCGATTATTCTGGGTCTGATTTGTTTATCCAAACTTACAACACGTTCAATCCAACTGGCTGTATCTGCTAATGGCAGAAAATCGACAAGGCCTGATCCCATATCAGCCTCCTTGGTTATTGTGTCAGCGATTAAACATGGAAGACCAGCACCTTGAGCTTCTATTAAGGTTACTGGTAAACCTTCATGTATCGAAGGAAAAACAAAAATATCAATCGCCTGAAGGAGTGCGTCAACGTCATCCCGTACCCCCAGTAATTTAACCTTGCCGTTTAAATTTAAAGCATTAATTTTTGCTTCAATTTCTTTCCTTAGTGGCCCTTCACCAGCTATTAGCAGAACAGAATTTGCTATCTGCTTGTTTAGACCTGCGAAGATATCTACTAACTGTAATTGATTCTTCTGAGGTGCCATTCTGCCAACATGACCGAGGGCCAGCGTATCTTTATCCAGTTTCAGTTCTTTTCTGATAGTATTACGGGTGTGCTGTGAGAATTTAAATTTATCTGTTTCAATTCCGTTTTTCAGGACAAATGCTTCTCCAGATTTACTTTTAAATAACCATTTAGCTGCTGCATGCGAACAAGCATAATAGTGTGTTGCATATGCATTAATTTTGCTGCCTGCGTACCATTTATACGTTCTTGATGTAAACCCGCCTTCACTTTCCGTATTATGACTATGAGCAATTCTTACTGGGATATTCATCTTTTTAGCAGCTCTTAACACAAATCCGCTCATTTTATCCATGTGGGAGTGGATGATCTTATACTCTTGTTGTTGCTGCAGAAATTGATTCAGTGCACGATTGAAACCGATATGTCCGACCTCGGTAACATAAGGGATACGATGAATCTTTCCACCCATGCTTATTATTTCTGAGTCAAAGACCCCCTCATTGCACGTTAAAAAATCAAATTGTACCTTTGAACGATCTATGTTTCGGTAGAGGTTCATGATTAGGGTTTCAGCACCACCTCTGTTCATATTAACGACAACATGTAATACCCTTAATGGGCTGCCCATACCGGTTCACCCTCTTCCTGCATATAGGATCGATAAATTATTTCTTTCTCAGCCAACACTTTATTTGTAGAATACTTTGCGATAATTGCATTCCTTCCATTTTGTCCGAGCTGATGCTTCATATCGACTGCACTTGACAGGGCTATGATTTTATTAGCAAACGCCAGCGGCTCCCAATCAGTTAATAACCAGCCTGTTTTATTATTTTGAACAAGTTCTCTATGCCCTCTATTATCAACCGCTACGACAGGAAGACCACAGGCCATTGCTTCCATAACATTGACAGGGAGCCCTTCTCTGTAGCTTGATGCAACTGCTATATCACACATTGGCAGAAGCTGGTCAATATCCTTCCTGAAACCAAGGAAATCAACCATGTGGCTTATTCCAAGGCTATTAGCTAATTCCTGGCAGCTCTCTAATAAAGCACCTTCTCCAGCAAGCAGCAGCTTTGCATTTGGCACTTTTTCTTTTAGTAAAGCTAACGAGCGAAGGAGAAATTGCTGATTTTTATTTTTATTAAACTCAGCTGCATAAAATAATAAAAAGTCATCGGCATGATAGCCAAATGACTTTTTCAGTTCTGCCCGTTTATTTTCATCGATCGGCTTATAACGGACGGTATCTACTCCTACGCCATGAATTTGTTCTGTTCGTTCTGCTTTAAATCGATGCTTGGTGGCAATATTATAATCTTCCCGATTAATCGTGATTAAACTATCTGTGTAACGAGATAAATACTTTTCAATCGGATAATAGACAAGCCAGTTTATAAGAGGTGCACCTTTACAGAAATGAAACCCATGTGCTGTATAGATCACCTTTGTTCCTTGTTTTCTTGTCTGCTTTGCAGCGAGTCGGGCAAGCACTCCTCCTAGGGGGGTGTGACAATGAATAATAGCATAATTATTCTGACTCATGACCTTCGTTAACTGCTTATAGGCTTCTATGTTTGATTTGCTAAAAGGGGTTCGTTCAATAGGAATATTATATTGATTATCTGTGTACGGTAAATTTATGTTTCCCGCTGCAGCAACATCAACACCCCACCCTTGTTCTTTAAACCACTTCATATAAGGCAAATGAAACGCTTTAAAATGATAATCAACTGTCGCACAGTACAGTATTTTTTTCGTCATGAACATCCCCCCCTTTCACTATAGTTTTTATTTTGTTAATTCTGTTTCGACAACTGTTGAAAGATAATCCAATAAGTCTTTACGCAAATCTTCCCGATCCAATGCTAATTCAATGGTTGTTTGAATGAATCCCATCTTCTCCCCAACATCGTAGCGTCTTCCTTCAAAATCATATGCATATACCGCTTCATGCTTATTAAGCTCTGCGATAGCATCTGTCAGCTGTATTTCGTCGCCGGTTCCTGGTTTTTGATTACCCAGAATTTCGAAGATTTGAGGGCTTAGAATGTATCTGCCTAAAATGGCCAAACTGGATGGTGCATCTTCCTGATTTGGTTTTTCTACCAGGTTATGAACATTATATAGATGGTTTTCTATCATGCTCCCGCCTACTATCCCATACCTTGTGACATCTTCATCTTTAACTGTTTGTACGCCTAAGATTGAGGCATTATACCGGTTATACTGATTTATCAGTTGCTTCAGGCATGGTGTTTCAGATTTAACGATGTCATCTCCCAGCAGCACTGCAAAAGGTTCATTTCCGATAAATTTACGTGCACACCAGATTGCGTGGCCAAGGCCTTTAGGTTCCTTTTGGCGAATATAATGGATATCCACCATTTTTGAGGATTTTTGTACTTCATTTAATAAGTCGAACTTCCCTTTATCGTATAAATTCTGCTCCAGTTCAAACGAATTATCAAAGTGATCCTCGATAGCTCTTTTCCCTTTACCTGTTACGATAATAATATCTTCAATCCCTGATTCAATGGCTTCTTCAACAATGTATTGAATCGTTGGCTTATCAACAATAGGCAGCATCTCTTTTGGCATTGCTTTCGTTGCCGGAAGAAATCTTGTTCCTAATCCTGCTGCTGGTATAATGGCTTTTTTTACTTTCATTTTGATTTGCCCCCTGCCCTTATAATGAAATAGCTTTTCTTTGTTCCTGTACCACATCATTATTTGCGAGATTTATTAATTTTTTCCTGAGCGTATCTCTTTCGAATCTGGAATAATTTGAAACGATTTCTTCAATATCTTCCACATAAATACTTGTTGTTTTTCCGATATAAATCTTGGAGTACACTTGCTTTTCATTTACTTCATCTTCTTTTAACAATTCTTCAAAAAGCTTCTCACCTGGTCTTATTCCAGTAAACTCTAATCCAATTTCATCAATGGAGTTACCTGATAGTTTGATAAGATTTCTTGCAAGCTCAACTATCTTCACAGGATCCCCCATATCCAGCACAAAGATTTCCCCACCTCTTGCCAATGCACCAGCCTGAATAACTAATCTCGACGCTTCTGGGATAGTCATGAAATAGCGAACCATGTCAGGGTGGGTCACTGTTACCGGGCCGCCTTTTTCAATTTGCTTTTTAAACAGTGGAATGACACTTCCGCGACTTCCTAATACATTGCCAAACCTCACTGCAACAAATTTTGTACTGCTATTTTGATCCATATCTTGAATGACCATTTCGGCAAGCCTCTTTGAAGCACCCATAACACTTGTCGGGTTGACTGCTTTATCTGTTGATACCATTACGAATGTGTCAACCTTATTTAAATGTGCAGCATGAGCAATATTTGTTGTTCCGATAATATTATTCTTAACTGCTTCTTCCGGGTTACGTTCCATTAAGGGTACATGTTTATGTGCTGCAGCATGATAGATAACGTCAGGATTATATGTACTGACCACCGACATCATCTTCTTGGCATCCTGTATATCAGCTATTTCTGTTACAAAATCTATTTCTCCATCTTTATATTTATCTTCAAGCTCCAGCTCAATCGTATAAATACTGTTCTCACCATGACCAAGCAACACAAGCTGCCTTGGGTTAAATTCCGAAATTTGTCTTGATATTTCAGATCCAATGGAACCTCCAGCACCTGTTACCAGAACAACCTTATCTCTAATACTGTCTGAAATACTCTCAATATCCATTTCTACAGGATCACGCCCGAGCAGGTCTTCTACCTGAACATCACGAAATTGGTTAACAGAAACTTTTCCTGTGATCAAATCCTCAAGTAAAGGAAGAATTTTTGTTTGAGCTTTTGTCTTGGCACACTCTTGAAAAATGATATTCAGGTCTTTCTTACTAAGGGAAGGAATCGAGATAATGATATTATCAATCTCAAATTCTTCCACACATTCTGCTATCCGCTTTACTCCACCTACAACAGGGAGTCCTAGTATATCGAGCTGATGTTTCCGGCTGTCATCATCGATAAAAGCAACTGGTAAGAGGTTGCCCTCATTATGTTTCAATAGCTGTCTTGCAACCATTGTCCCTGCTGATCCTGCACCAATAATTAACGTCCTAATTTTATTTTCCTGCTTATTCATAACTGTGTCACGGTACAATCTCCATACAAACCGTGAACCCCCTATCAGAAACATATCAAGCAGCCATGTAACAGCTAATAATCTGAATGAGATCTCTTGCAGAAAAGTAAGCTGAATAATAACAGCAGTCAGAATCGAGTAAGATACAATTTTAAAAATAATCAGTAATTCCTTCGTGCTGGCATATTCCCAGACTTTTTTATAAAGTTTGTATTTTATAGAGAAAAAATAATGACACAACAATATTGCTATTGAAATTACAGTTAACGGTAAAGTTATAACATGAATACTGGCATTAACGAGGAAGCTGCTAATAAATATAGCTGATAATACAATACACGAGTCAATAATAATAAATAGAGATAATCTTTGCCGGTACGTCATACATGTCCTCCTTTCTATTAAGATAATAAATTTTAGAAAACTTGGCTTATCGTTAAAGTGATTCTTATGAAAGCGTATTTTGCTTTCTTAGAACCCCTTATACGCTGGAGTGCAAGCCTTAGTTGCACTTATGCAGTAAGAAAGCATTATACTTTCTTAACTGCTAAAGTTATGTATGTATGGGCATTTAACCCGCCCTCACACCACACCACCGACGACTGGCGTCTAAGGTTTATATTGGATAAACCCACAGCATGATCGAGTGCCTACATCGATAATGGCTAGTAGGCATCACCAAGATTTCTTAATAACAAATAAAATTAATCATTTAATTCTTAATAAAGAACAATTTGTTTAAAAAAATAATCATTATAACTACTTATTTACAATTACACCAACTATTTCTGCATGGGCAAGATCTAAAACCCTTTGTGCCTCAATAGCTTTCTCCATTCCCGTCTTGCCACGTTGCAAAATTAAAACAACACCATCCAATAAATTCGCCAGTATCCTGGTTTCAGTGGAACCTAATACAGTGGGAGAATCGATTAGCACCATATCGTACTCACTTTTTACTTTCTTTAATAGATCTATCATTAACTCATTTCCTAGTAATTCAGCAGGATTAACCAATGTGGAACCACTTGTAAGTACCTTTAATTTTCCAATTCCAGGAATATAAGTTGCCTCTTCAAGCGATGTCTTACCAGTAAGTACATCAGTTAAGCCGATTTCATTTGATGTTTTAAAGACATGATGGATATTTGGATCTCGCAGGTTCGCATCTATCAATAATACCTTCTCTTTATGCTGGGCCATGGAAACTGCGAGATTTGTGATTAACGTTGTTTTTCCTTCACCTGATTCTGGAGAGGTAATAAGAAAAGTCTTTTTTTCTTTCTCTTCCGTTAAGAATTTAATATTTGTGCGTATCGTTCTAAATTGGTCAGAAATAATGGAATTAGAACTAGTGTATGTGATAAGATTTTGTTTTTTTAGCTTGGCTGTTTGCGTCCTTTTATTTAACATCAACGGTTTCACCTCTGATTTCAAGTTGTTTTTGTTTCGTTTGCTGGGCCGTTAATTTCTTCTTGTTCATATTGGAAACCGTTCCAAGTACATGTACTCCTAAAACTTCCTCGATTTCAAGTTCTTTACTGATTGTGTCGTCCATGGAGTCCAGTAAAAACACCAATCCCGTTCCAGCAATAATTCCAAATACGAACGCAATGATAACGGTTTTATTTTGATTCCCATTTATTGGTGCAGCATTCACTGCCGCCTCATTTAATATCTGTACATCTTTAAACTCAAGTATGTTTGCTACTCTATTTTTAAATGCCACTGCTGTTGAATCAGCAATAGCAGCAGCCAATTGCGGATCAGTATTCGTAACAGCAATATTAATTATTTGAGAATTATCCACTCTTTGTACTTCTATCTGACTTTTGATACTTCCAGATGACTGTGATAAACCTAGGTTTTCTTTAACCTTATTCATAACGAGTGGATCTGTAACCATCACCATAATCGTACTCATCGATTCCGCCTCTGAGCCAATAATGACATCTGTTGATGTTTGATAAAGTGGAGTGCTGTTATTAGTTGTATAAAAATGTCCAGCCAAAGTAGTGATAATGGTAATCAAGACAATAATCCAGAACCTCTTTTTAATTAGAATAATAAAATCTTTTAAATTTACCTCTTTAGCTGTTCTTCTATCTATGTAACGATTTTGTTTTAATCTGCTCAATAGCCCAACCACCCTTAACTATAATTTAATGTATACTGCATAAAGCACATTATATTCTTTATAAAGAACAATTATTCCAAAAAAATTCTCCCCACCAATGAGGATATAATTTTTGTTATTAATACTTAGTTTAGTTCTTTATAGTGAACAAGTCAACAGTTTTTTCAAAAAAAGTGTGAACTTTTTTGCTAAATTATACTTAATAAAGAACATATGCCGCTATCATCATTTTTATTATGTTTTTAACCATTAGTAAACCTGGCTTATTATTAAAAGGATCTTTAAGAAAGCGTATTTTGCTTTCCTATACCCCCTAATGCTCAGTTATCCAGTAAGAACGTATTTATACTTTTTAACACAAAAAAAGCACCCCCAGTTGGAGGTGCTTTATTCTATGGTAATACGGTTTCGCCCATCAAATATCGGTCACATTCGCGTGCGGCTTCACGTCCCTCATTAATAGCCCATACAATCAGGCTCTGGCCGCGGCGCATGTCACCAGCAGCGAACACGCCATCGACATTTGTTGTGTATTCTCCATACTCAGCTTTGACGGTAGAATTTGGGGTGCGCTCAACATCAAGCTGATCCAACAAGCCTTGTTCTGGACCGGTAAAGCCGATTGCAATCAAAACAAGATCGGCTGGCCACACTTTTTCGGTACCTGGTATTTCATCACGAATCTTCTTCCCGCCTTCATAACGGAGTTTTACGTTGACCGTATGAACTTCTTTAACATGTCCATTATCATCGCCAACAAATTTCTTAGTCATAACTGTATATGCACGAGGATCCTCCCCAAGCGTGCTTGCCGCTTCCTTATGCCCGTACTCAACTCGGTGAATCACCGGGTATTGGGGCCATGGGTTTGTTTCCTCATCACGTGTTAATCCTTTTTTATCATAAATGTCAAACTGAGTAAGACTCTTACAGTTGTGACGAACTGATGTTGCAAGACAGTCAGTTCCAGTATCTCCGCCACCAATGACAATAACTTCTTTATCAGTTGCTGAGATATAATTGCCATCTGTTAAGTTGGAATCAAGCAAGCTTTTTGTGTTTGCATGCAGAAAATCCATCGCATGGTGAACACCTTTTAGTTTACTGCCCTCTACTTCAATATCTCGGTGAACAGCAGCGCCACCGCATAGAATAGTAGAATCGTAATCTAATTCAAGCTCAGAAACTGTTATATCTTTACCAACTTCGGTATTTGTTATAAATGATATACCTTCTTGTTCCAGAATATCCACACGGCGTTTTACAATCTCGTATGATAGTTTCATCTCAGGAATTCCATATGTTAATAATCCACCTACACGATCACTGCGTTCAAATACCGTAACGGTATGCCCTGCTTTATTCAACTGTGCAGCCGCGGCAAGTCCAGCTGGGCCTGATCCGACGACTGCCACTTTCTTCCCTGTACGTTTATCGGGAGGATTTGGCACAACCCATCCTTCGTCAAATCCTTTTTCAATAATTGAACGTTCGATTGTCTTAATTGCCACAGGTGGTTCATTTATACCTAACACACATGCTCCTTCACATGGGGCAGGGCATGCGATTCCAGTGAATTCAGGGAAATTATTCATTTCATGTTCACGTTCCAATGCTTCCTTCCATTTACCCTCATAAACTAGATGATTCCATTCAGGAATAAGGTGGTAAACAGGGCAACCGGTTGTTACGCCATTGATTTCCATTCCGGTATGGCATGTTGGAACGCCACAATCCATACAGCGTGCTCCTTGCTCTTGGACTTCTTGCTCTGACAATGGTTTTGTATAATCGACCCAGTCTTTTGTACGTTCGGCTGGGTCTCGTTCTTTTTGTGCTTGTCGGCTATATTCCATAAATCCAGTTTGTTTCCCCATTAGACTCCTCCTTCTTTTGTGTAATTCGTTTATAGTTAGACTCTTTTCTTAACTATTGTGTATTTCATTCGCTTGATTGTGCTCACTTTATTTCAAAACATTCGATGTGGCTCTTAAACCAAAGTCATTTCATTACAGGTTGCAATTTTTCTATTTCTGTTTTCACTATGCTTACACCATTTTTACTTTCTTCAAACGCCTTCATTTCAGCATCAAATTTCGTTAACCCGCTATTTTTAAGTTCCTGAATCCGATTCTGTATCTTAACGTATGATTTAGGGATAACACGGACAAAACGCGCTGCGTAAGTCTCCCAATATGCAAGTATTCGTTTAGCATGTTTACTTCCAGTATAAAGGATATGCCGTTCAATCATTTCCCGAATATCATTTATTTCTGCTTGATTCGTTAGTGGATCTACGCTTACCAGTTCAGGATTCACGTTGTCATGAAACGTACCTTCCTCATCATAGATATAAGCAACGCCTCCTGACATACCTGCTGCAAAGTTACGACCAGTCTGACCTAATACAACCACTTTCCCGCCAGTCATGTACTCGCAGCCATGTCCGCCAACTCCTTCTACAACGACGTTAGCGCCACTATTTCTAACACAAAAGCGTTCTCCGGCAATTCCTTCAATATATGCTTCACCGGCTGATGCCCCATAAAAAGCAACATTTCCGACAATGATATTATCTTTTGGCTGGAAAGTTGCAACTGTATCAGGGTGTACAATGATTTTTCCACCTGATAACCCTTTTCCAACAAAGTCATTGGCATCTCCAACAAGGCGTAACGTCATACCCCGTGGAATAAATCCTCCAAAGCTTTGACCAGCGGACCCTTTAAGAGTGAGATCTATAGTGTCTTCAGGAAGCCCTTCCTCACCGTAACGGCGAGTGATTTCACTTCCCAGCAGCGTGCCAGTTACCCGGTTAATATTACGTATCGCTGTTGTGAACTGTACAGGCTCCTTCTTATCTATTGCCCGCTGACAACTTGGAATGAGTTCTTGATAATCAAGAGTTTTCTCGATTCCATGATCTTGCTTGATCTTGTTATATCGACCGACCTTTGCTGGCAGATCTGGCTGATATAGAAGTGCAGATAAATCAACATCTTTTGCTTTCCAGTGATCAATATTTTCATTTCTTTCCAGCGAATCGGTGTTACCAACCATTTCGTTTATTGTTCTAAATCCTAACTCTGCCATAATCTCACGTGTTTCCTGTGCAATAAATCGCATGAAGTTAGCAACATGCTCTGCATCACCTGTGAATTTTTTACGTAATTCCGGATTTTGTGTTGCCACGCCAACCGGACACGTATCCAAATGACAAACCCGCATCATTACACAGCCTAGGACAACGAGTGGTGCTGTTGAAAATCCATACTCTTCTGCACCAAGTAATGTTGCATATACAACATCATGTCCAGTCATCATTTTTCCATCAGCTTCCACAGCAATACGGTCACGTAAACCGTTCAGTAAAAGCGTTTGATGGGTTTCAGCAAGTCCGATTTCCCATGGAAGCCCTGTATGCTTAAGGCTGGTTCTTGGAGCTGCACCGGTTCCACCGTCATAACCACTAATTAATACATGATCCGCACGGCCTTTTGCTACACCGGCAGCGATCGTGCCAACACCAACTGCAGATACAAGTTTAACGCTAATTCGAGCTTCCGGATTTGTGTTTTTCAAATTATGAATCAACTCGGCCAAATCCTCAATCGAGTAAATATCATGATGAGGTGGTGGTGAAATTAATTCAACGCCAGGTGTTGATCCACGAACTTCGGCAATCCACGGATACACCTTTTTGCCTGGAAGATGTCCACCTTCGCCAGGTTTCGCACCTTGAGCTACTTTGATTTGAATTTCATCTGCATTGACAAGGTAATGACTATTAACACCAAACCGGCCAGATGCAACCTGTTTAATGGAACTCCGTCTCGTATCACCGTTAGCATCAGGTGTGAAACGATTCGGATCTTCGCCACCTTCACCAGAATTACTTTTTCCGCCAATCCGGTTCATAGCAACAGCCAGTGCTTCATGAGCTTCCTGACTTATTGCTCCATATGACATTGCACCAGTTTTAAACCTCGCGCAAATAGCTTCTACTGATTCAACCTCTTCGATCGGTACTGATGCTTGTTTTTTATACCGCATTAATCCGCGAAGTGACTGCAAATTGTTTCGTTCGTCAGTCAGCAGCTTGGAATACTTCTTAAAAACATCATAGCTGTTCGTCCGGCATGCATGCTGCAGCATATGGATGGTACTTGGATTATATTGGTGGTCCTCGCCATCTCCTCTAAACTGGAATTCATCTCCTGCAGCTAATGCCTTGTTACCGCCACGGTTTTCAGTATATGCTGTCTGATGACGGAGCAGGACTTCTTGTTCAATTGTACTCAACCCGATACCGCCAAGTCTTGACGCTGTGCGAGTAAAATATTTGTCTATCACATCGTTTCGGATACCAACTGCTTCAAATATCTGAGCACCACGATAACTTTGAATTGTTGAGATTCCCATTTTGGACAAAATTTTAATAATACCGTCCGTAACTGAGGAAATATACTGGTCAATTGCTTCATGCTCAGATGAAACAGATTCAATATCATTTTTTTCAACGAGATCACCAATTGTGTCAAACGCCAAATAAGGATTTATCACTTCTGCTCCATAACCTATTAGTGTAGCAAAGTGATGTACCTCTCTTGGTTCGCCTGACTCTACCAGCAAGCTGACTTTTGTTCTAATACCTTTACGAATCAGGTGGTGGTGTAATCCGGAAACTGCCAATAATGCCGGTATAGCAGCTTTATCATTCTTCACACCACGATCAGATAAAATCAGCAGTGTCGTACCATCAGCTATAGCTTCGTCTGCTTTGTCGAAAAGAAGATTAAGCGATGTTTCTAAGCTGCCTTCTTTTGCATCAAAAAGCGTGGGCAACGTTGCTGCCTTGAATCCAGGCACATGCTCTGCACGAAGTTTCTCAAGCTGATCATTCGTTACAATAGGTGTTTTCAACCTGATATGCTTACAGCTCGTGGGCCCCGGATTAACAAGGTCCCCTTCTGCTCCGATGGTTGTTTGTGCCATGGTTACAATCTTTTCACGGATTGCATCGATTGGCGGATTGGTTACTTGGGCAAAAAGCTGCTTGAAATAGTTATATAAAAGCTGCGGTTTTTGTGAAAGGACAGCAAGCGGCGAGTCATAGCCCATTGACCCAATCGGATCTTTTCCATCGCTGACAAGTGGCTTGATAATCTTATTTAGTTCTTCACGTGTATAGCCAAATGCAAGTTGTTGTTCCAATAAGGAATCTTCACGATACGGTGGCTGCTTCACCGTGGTTTCAGGAATATCCTCGAGATTTTTCATATTTGTAAGCCAATCTTTATATGGCTCTTCAGCTGCAATTTCCATTTTTATTTGTTCATCTGGAATGATGGTTCCCTTTTCCAGATCAACGAGCAGCATTTTCCCTGGATGCAGCCGTTCTTTATACAGGACTTCGTCAGAAAAAATGTCCAGTGCACCTACTTCTGATCCAAGTACAATCATGCCACCTTTTGTAACATAATAACGAGCCGGCCTTAGCCCGTTTCGGTCCAAACATGCACCAATCTGATTGCCATCTGTATATACTAGTGCTGCAGGTCCATCCCATGGTTCCATTAATGTACTGTGATACTCATAGAAGTCGCGTTTTTCCTGATTCATCGCTTCATCATTGGCCCATGGCTCCGGCACCATCATCATTGCAGTATGGGCAAGTGAACGGCCTGATAAATGTAAGTATTCAAATGTATTATCAAAAATCGATGAGTCACTTCCATCGTCATCAATAACTGGCAATATTTTCTCTATATCCTCATCACTAAAATACGCTGACGAACAAAGCTTTTCACGTGCATGCATCCAATTCACGTTTCCTCGCAATGTATTAAACTCACCATTATGAATCGTATATCGGTTTGGATGTGACCGTTTCCAGCTTGGGAAGGTGTTCGTGCTAAATCGAGAGTGTACTAATGCTAACGCGGATTTAAAATTCGGATGGTTTAAATCAATATAGAAGGAATCCAACTGTTCAGGAATAAGCATACCCTTATACACAATTGTGCGGGTTGATAAGCTGCTAACATAAACGTCCTCAAATCCTGTTAGGCTGGCAAGTTCCTTTTCCACCCGTTTTCGAATTACATACAGTTTACGTTCAAATGCCATTTGGTCAGCAAGTTCATCCGATTTCTGAATGAACACCTGCCGGATAAACGGCTTCCGCTTCGCCGCTACTTTTCCGATAAAAGATTCGTTTATTGGCACTGGCCTCCAGCCTAGAAAGGTTTGCCCCTCTTCACGAATAATATTTTCAAATATTTCCTTACTCTTCAGTCTGGTCTCACGGTCCTGCGGGAGAAAAGTCATCCCAATGCCATATTCACCAGCTTCCGGTAAAGTGATATTTTCTTTTTCACATTGCTTTTGGAAAAATCGATGAGGAATCTGTGTAAGTATACCAGCACCATCGCCTGTACTTGTATCAGCTGACTGACCACCACGATGCTCTAAATTACACAGAATGTTTATCGCATTTTGTACGATGTTATGTGTCTTTTCGCCATTTATATTTGCAATCATCCCAATACCGCATGCTTCGTGTTCCATATCAGGATGATACAATCCCTGCGCTTCAGGAAATCCATTTTTAGTTCTTGTCATCACAACAACTCCTCTCTTTTGTGGTGCTATTTATTCAATCTTTACAAAGCCAAGATTAGCTTTCTATTAAAACGGTGTCCTTCAGTATATCATAAATTCAATTTTAACTCAAAATTCAGATAAGTTATTTACATACATAAGTATGCAAAATCGATCATTGTAAACGCTGTCATTTTAGTATTTATAAAACTTCTTATGCATCTTTAATGCATTACTGACAAGGGATAAAGAGTGAACGTAGCTTATTACTAAAATTTTTTTATAAAAAGTTTATGTTTTTTTAGAACTTGTTTAGATTTTTGCGTTATGCTAAGGAATATAACGACTGAAGGTGGATATTATGTCAATACGCAAACGGCTTTTTCTATCAAATACAGCAATGATTGTTATGCCAATCATTTTTATTATAGGTATCGTTATTTTATTAAACGTCGTCACTAGCGGAGGTTTTAATCAATCTCAGCAAGGAGGATGGAATACGGCGGAGGGAAATGATATAGAAATATTTAATAGCTTAAAAAAAACGGCATCATTAAAACAGGGTAAATTAGATGACCCTGCCTATCTCCAAGCACTAACAAACCAGCTAGAAGGCGATGAAAGCGGAATAATTATTCGAAAGGGTTCAGAGCTTTCTTACAAGTCGAATCGTATAGAAGAGATCTCCTATCATGATTTGCCGCGATTTGGTGAAAATGAGTTCAACACCAGACCTCCGTTTGGGCATGATAGATATAACGTTAAGCAGTATGATTTTTATTTTGACAATGGCACAGAAGGATCTATATTTCTATTACGTGAATCTTCATCATTCGCGCAATTCGCCAGAACGTTTTTTCCGCTATTATTTATTAGCTTAATACTCCTGCTTATCCTTACTAATGTGCTGTTGTCTTATTTTATGTCTAAAGGTATCCTAAATCCGATCCGTCAACTATCAAATGCTGCGGCAAATATCCGCAATGGAAATCTGGATTTTTCTGTCAGACCAGCAAGCAAGGATGAGTTAGGTGGGTTGGTTAAATCTTTTGATGATATGCGGTTACAATTGAAGGAATCAATGGAACTACGTGATAAATATGAAAATAACCGTAAAGAATTGATTGCTAATATTTCACATGATTTGAAAACACCTATCACTTCAATAATGGGCTACGTGGAGGGCATACAGGATGGTGTTGCCAATACAAAAGAAAAACGAGGAAGGTATTTGGAAACCATACATGCAAAAGCTGAATATATGGATATGCTGATTAAAGAACTATCCCTATATTCCAAGCTGGATGTAAAAAGCCTTCCGTTTCATTTTGAGGAAGTAAATATTAAAGCATTTATGAAAGATTATCTGGAAGAAATGAAGCCAGAACTTGTGGACAACAATGTTCACTTAACATTTAACGAGAATGCAGCTACGCAATCAACTGTTTCATTGGATAGAGACAAACTCATTCGTGTGATGAACAATATTATTTACAACAGTATAAAATATATCGACAAAAGCGAATGTATTATACAAATCTTACTTAAGGATCTTGATAATACGGTAGAAGTATGTATTAGTGATAACGGTCCGGGGGTTTCGGAAGGAAACCTTGTCCACATTTTTAACCGATTTTATCAAACAGATCCCTCACGAAATAAAGGAGGAAGTGGGCTTGGTCTTGCGATAGCTTCGCAAATTATTAAAGCTCATGGTGGTTCAATCAGTGCTACAAGTCCTCAAAATGGCGGATTAACTATTTGCTTCACCCTTAATAAAAC
This sequence comes from Virgibacillus sp. JSM 102003, assembly GCF_041949995.1. Lineage (NCBI taxonomy): Bacteria > Bacillati > Bacillota > Bacilli > Caryophanales > Bacillaceae > Virgibacillus > Virgibacillus sp. JSM 102003. The sequence continues at coordinate 31,191 of NZ_JBHFQH010000011.1, read as the reverse complement.
TGAAGGTGATAAACATGCGTAGGGTTTTAATCATTGAAGATGACAAAAGCATTGCAGAATTGGAACAGGATTACCTTGAAATAGAAGGTTTTGAAGTCGTAATTGCTTCAGATGGAGAAACCGGTTTAGAAGCTGTATCATCGCAACAGCACTATAACCTTATTTTGCTAGATCTAATGCTTCCTAATATAAGTGGCTTTGAATTATGTAAAAAAATACGCAGAATTTCCAATATCCCTATCCTCATGGTTACAGCTAAGGATGAAGATATCGACAAGGTACGTGGTCTTGGACTTGGTGCTGATGATTATATTGTAAAACCGTTTAGTCCCAGTGAATTGGTGGCGCGAGTAAAAGCGCATCTAGCCAGATATGAACGCTTGATTAAGACCAACGAGACTACCGAGGATATTCATAAAGGCGAGCTTCGAATAAATGTAGCATCCAGACAAGTCTTTATCCACGAAAAGGAGGTTCCATTTACCACTCGCGAATTCGATTTATTAACATTCCTGGCTAAGCACCCGAACCAGGTTTTTAGCAAAGAGCACTTATTTGAAAAAATATGGGGGATCGAATCAATGGGGGACACAGCTACCGTAACCGTTCACGTGAAAAAAATACGCAGGAAAATTGAAAAGGATACGGCTAATCCACAATTAATTCAAACAGTGTGGGGATCCGGATATCGTTTTAAAGGCTAAACCATTCCATTGCTTAAAGGGTTTTATTACCTATCGCAAATTAAAAATATAATGTGAAATGAGCATCAATTTGTAAACTAATTTGATACTCAATAGAACAACACAGTTTAATTGAACAAGAATTAATTAAAGAGTATTTTTTGTTGCCAACCAAAGCTTGATTACATAACATAAAGTAGTTCTAAAAAGAAAAGAAGGGGATATTATGTGTCCACTTATTGATAATAACGAAAATAATTACTGCAATGGCAACAACTTTGCTGATATTCTACAATTGGTTGGACAGTGGTTTGTGTCTACTGGAGATATAATTACTTTAGCAGGGCAAGCTATTGCACTCGAACAAGATAGGCAAGATAAAATCCAAGAGGAACAAGACAAACAACAACAGGAATTTCAACAAAAACAAATGCAACAACAATAGAACAGATGCAACAGCAAATAAATATTTTGCAAGAAAACAGAACAAAAGCGCAAGCGCCTGTTCAGTGCCGTATGGACTGGACTGACCCGTGTGAGATAAAGGATACACGAAGAGCGTAAGCGATTCGATGTTGACTTATCGTAGACACGGGGAAGGAAGTCCACTAGGCGCTAGGCGCTGGCCGGTGAGAACGCCACCTCCTGTGGCATCACCGGCACTAGTACGTCCTGTACGTCGGAGCTGGACGTCGCTGATTCTGATGTCCAATTATCCACAGCACTTAAATTTTATAATTTCCAAAACATAAAAAAATAGTCTTATTAGATATTAATTTATTATTCAGCAATTGAAAATAAATAGAAGAAAAATATCAGTTATCTGAACTGATATTTTTTTATTTTAATAACAAGTATTACTACAAATACGAAGTGCAATTCTGAGTTTTGTGATAGGAAACAAAACCCGTTTTCCATGCGTAACGGGTTCACTTGTGAGGTGCAAAACAACGATTCACAAGTTAAATCTCATCTATAATCACATTACTTTCACTATTAAATTCACAGTAAAAATGGCTTGGAAAAATATCCAAGCCATTTTTCTTTCTAATATCTGTTGTTAAACTTAAGCACCCGTTAATTGAACTAATCGAGTAACCTTCTATTTATAAATAAGTACACAATTGTTAATAAAACCAACATAGCAATAATTAGAACAGTTTTCTCATAAGAATATTCAATAAAACTATGGATAACTACTAACAAACCTAACGGCAGGAAAAAACCTCCACCTGCCACTTTACCTAATAAATCCTTATTTTTAATCATTTTTTCATTGAATCCAGCTAACAACCAAGTTTGTTTTTTCACAGCTACTAAGTATGACACAAGTAAAAGGGCTATACCAATTATCAATAATCCGTAGTCCACCTCTACACCCCCAAATTGTCTGATACTTTTTATACGAATCACAAAGGGAATAGTTTCCTTAATTTCACTAACCTGCTGCGTTAGATTTAGTATAATCGTTCACAATATCTATATTTATTTTAACATAAATACCCATATTTCCCTTGTGAAAATCCGTGTGTTTTATGATGCGTTTGTTTTTAATGTTTGCACCTCTGAAACAAAACCCGTTTTCCATGTAAGTAGTCCCGATACTGTGGAGAAAAACTAAAATAACGGGTCAAATAACACACTAAATTTCACTATTTTTAGCAATATAAATAACAGTGAAAAAAGCATAGAAAAACGCTTAGATTTTAAATATCCCAAGCGTTCTTTTTTTATTTTCTTCTTCAACTAACGCAACCCATTAATGCAGTAAATAAATGTATAGAGTAATTCTTTTAGTAATTTTTAATTTGAATATGGGGATTCTTTTTTTGCAATTCGCCTACGAATAAACTTATTTCTTTTGGGGATATCTGAATTGTTTCGTACTTTCCATAATTAATTTCGACTCTATTCATAGAAAGTGCAGGAGCTGTAAATGGATTTTTGGTTTCCCTAATATTGTAAATTTCATCAATCTCTATATACTTTTTAAAGGGACCGTATTGTATTTTGATAGAATTATTTTCGATTGTATATCCAGTTTTGAACCAAATCCACATTAGACAAAAACCAATTGGAAATAAAACAACAATTTTAACCCATTGCTTGTTTAAAAAATCAGGGAGCATCCAAACTCCCAAATCTGGAAAGAAAACTGGAGGGATAATTAAAAGAAATGCGGATAACCAAATAATAATTGCCATCCACAAGTCTTTTTTTGACGAGAAATACATTTTATCACCTCTATATTGATACGAATAATACATTATTTGGTTTCAAAATTGTATATACGCATATTCCACTCTTCTGCCTCTTTAGTTTACGATGGTCCACAAACTCTACATTTGTTTTAACATAAAATTACAATTACCTACTTGGGTTGAAAATACAGCATCGCAAATAACATACAAATTCGCATAGGAAAAATCACATTGACAACAGCTATTGACATTATGCTATTTGGGGTGCGATTTTGTATGCTAATTCAAGCGCTAATGCCCAATATTCGTTGAAATATAAGGAAAAATGAAGATACCAAATCATATGCGATTTGGTCTGTTAAAAGGAATGCTATTTCGAATGTTTCTCCACAGTAACGGAACTACTTATTTTCCATGCGGGGTGTTTTTTGTTTCTCATTTTTTCATCAGATGTTTATAAATAATTTATAAATGCTTTAGTTTGGGTTTATATCTGCTTGTTACATTAGAATAGTAGAACATTTCCTTAACAGGTGGTGAAAAAGTGAAACTCTCAATTACGACTAAAAGCTGGTTAAAAACTTGCCACATCCTGTTTGCGGCAATCATGCTAGGTAATATGGTAACCTTCTTGCTACTTTGTATAACCATAGCCATTTCCGAGAATGGACAGCTTATCGAAAGCAGTTACCAGGTCATGCATTTATTATCCAAAACATCCGTTAAAGCATCGACTTTCGGAACGATTATCACCGGTATCCTTCTTTCTATCTGGACAAAATGGGGGCTATTTAAATTTTATTGGATTATCGCAAAAGAGTTATTAACAATTCCAGTATTCGCGTTAAATTTGTGGGGAATGTACTACTGGACATTACAAGCATTTAAGCTGGTTGAATCTTCAGGAGCACGCACAGATATTTTTATCGTACAAGCAGAGCTGTGGATAGGGATAATCACCCAACTCACTTCACTACTTCTCATGTTTGGACTATCTGTTTTTAAGCCGTGGGGAAGGCGTACTACTGTTTCTAAATGAATAATAAAAAGGAGGGAATTCATGAAAACTGAAACACGTTCGAATACGAATCGTATCGTTCGAGGAATCTTAGTAGTACTTTCACTGTTATTTTTTATTTGTGTAGTTATCCAGGTATTTCTTGCTGGCATTGCTACCTTTGTTAATTATGGTAATTGGGAGCTGCATACAACTTTCATTCATTACTTTGAATTTACTCCAATTATCATGCTGATTCTTTCATTCTTTGTAAGGATTCCTAAAAAAATACGGTGGGATTATGCTGGTCTTTACCTCTTAATCATTATGCAATATGTGACAACACAGTTAACTGCAAGTGCACCCTTTGTAGCAGCAATCCATCCAGTCATCGCAATGATATTATTCTGGAGATCGCTTGTTACTGTAAAGGCATCTAAGAAATTGATACAAAAAAATAACTATAGGAGTTGATCATTATGTATGGAGAATTTTTTCATCCATTTGGTTTTTTTCTCTTTATAATACTAATCACATTATTCATTACAAATATTATCTTCTGGAAGCGCAGAAGCAATGAAAGGTGCTATTATAATAGTAGTAGCCCCAACGCAATGGCAACCTTGGATAATAGACTTGCTAAAGGCGAGGTTAGTATAGAGGAGTATAAGGAAATAAAGGAAACCTTAAAACATTAAATAGTTGCCATCAAAAGTTAAGAGCTTTTGATGGCTTTTTTGCAGTTAAGAAATCAACATGGTTGCCAAATGTGCAGTCAACATCTGTTATGAAAATAATAATTATTTTTAATGTATTTTTCATACAACAGTATAAATCCTTTCTTACTGCATAAGTGCAGCTAAAGCTTGGCAAAAAGCCAAATTTTCTAATAGAAAAAAGAAGCTTGTTCAAGCTAATAATTGGACGTTCTTTTACTATCGTCGTATCATTTCTCAATAAGGAGTGAATACAATGACTAAAAAAACATTTAACAATATACCGCTATCCGTATTGGATCTTGCACCTGTACTAGAAGGTAGCGATCCATCGGAATCATTTAAAAATAGTGTCGACCTTGCTCAAAGTGTCGAGAAACATGGCTTTAACCGTTACTGGCTTGCAGAACATCACAATATGCCTGGGATTGCGAGTTCAGCAACATCAGTTATAATTGGACACATCGCTGGTGCAACCAACCATATGCGTGTGGGCGCTGGCGGTATCATGCTGCCAAATCACGCAACATTAGTTATTGCAGAACAATTCGGAACACTGGAATCCATGTATCCGGGGCGAATTGATCTAGGACTAGGACGTGCACCTGGAAGTGATCAGGCTACAGCATATGCCTTGCGTCGTACATTGAATCAGCGTGTAGAGGATTTTCCGTTGCAAGTGGATGAACTTGAAGCATATTTCGAGGGAACTGCCAGAGTCAGATCTGTTCCAGGCGAAGGACTCAATGTTCCAATTTGGCTATTAGGTTCAAGTGGATTCAGCGCACAACTAGCGGCTAAAAAAGGCTTGTCATTCTCATTCGCAAGTCATTTTGCCCCAGATTACACAATTCCAGCTTTGAATCTTTATCGTGATAATTTCAAACCATCCGATACACTAGCTAAACCTTACGCAATGGTCGGTGTAAATGTAATAGCAGCTGACACAGATGAACAAGCAGAGTATCTGGCAACATCTCAGCAGCAACAATTCTTAAGTATTCGACAAGGAAAGCCTACAAAATTGCAACGTCCAATTGATGATATTGATAGCGTTTGGACCGAAATGGAAAAAGCAGCAGTTGAACAATCAATTAATTCCCGTTCAACCATTGTCGGAAGCAAGGAAACGGTAAAGCAAGGTCTCGAAAAGTTCCTAGAAGAAACCCAGGCTGATGAGATGATTATTAACTCACAAATATTTGACCAGGAAGCCCGGAAACGTTCTTATGAGATCGTTGGAGAACTGATGGACTAGAAGAACAAAAGCGCTGGAGCTGGACGTCGCTGATTCTGGAGTTCAGTCACCCACAGCACTTAAATTTTATAGTACGCTAAACAACGATAAAAGACCCCTCACATCACATGAGGGGCCTTTTAATATATCATTTAACTGTCCAGCCACCATCATTGATTGGTGCTACATGGATAAAGTCTGATTTATCACTTGCTATAGAAACAGATAAACAAACAATCTTCATGTTGCAGAGACAATGGGTATTCTTTAGCTTCTATAAAAGGATTAACGAGCGGACACAGGAGACGCTATTTTTATTAAAAGAATCGTCTTTTTGAAGCTATCCCGACACAGAAGTCCTTATTTTACATATATCAGGGTATAAAGAGAGTATTGGTGCCAAATAAGGTCCATGCTGTCCGCAAACCCCAAACCTGCTATTTGAAGTTACCTCTCTAATTCGATTACAAATTCAAATTCTCGATCAGTCAAATATATAAGCACCCTGAATTCGGGTTTAAATTAGACTTGTAGGTATCTTCCCGTCCCTCAATCAAAAATCCCTCATTCGCACTGAACTGCGAATGGAGGGATTTTTTAAAATTAACTGCCAGATTTAATGCGTGTTGCAATATCCACGGTTCTTTTTGCCTGATGCTTAACTGCGCCTTCTACATCTTCCACCATGTTACCATCCTGGTCGACAGATACGCTTGTTCCATATGGATTACCACCAGCACCGAATAATACCGGGTCAGTATAACCAGGGGTTGCGATAATCATTCCCCAATGCATCATGGAAGTATATAAATTAAGCATTGTTGCCTCTTGTCCTCCATGAGGGTTTTGAGCAGATGTCATCCCACTTACTACTTTGTTTACTGTTTTTCCAGAAGCCCAAAGCCCACCTTGTGAATCAATAAATTGTTTCATTTGAGCTGGAAGATTTCCGAAACGAGTTGGAATACTAAAGATAATTGCATCTGCCCACTCAATATCTTCTGAAGTTGCTTCCGGTACGTCTTTGGTTGCGTCAGCATGAGCTTTCCATGCTGGATTAGAGGAGATTGCTTCTTCTGGCGCAAGTTCAGGTGCTTTGACTACCTTTACTTCAGCACCTACTTCTGATGCTGCTGCTTCCGCCCATTGAGCCATTTGATAGTTTGTTCCTGTGGAGCTGTAATAAATAACTGCCAAGTTCACGTTTGCCATACTTTTTGTCTCCTTTGTAGTTGTAGTTGACTTACCTAATATTTTTTCTAAGAAGCCCATATGTTCCCAATCCTTTCACTTCTGTATTTTGTCTCAAACACTCCTTTATTATTAAAAAAATGTAAGGTAATGATTAATCATTAACTTACTTTATGTAACTATATTATCTTGAATTACTAATAATGTCAACTTTAAAATTTCGCTAGCGGTTCATTAAAAATAGCCCAGTTACTGACTGAGCTATTTACAGTAAATTATAAAGTTATGATTTTTCTGGAGGATCGTTTGTCACGTACGTTCCAGCTATAAAGTCATGTATAGAACGTCTATCTTCCCTAATACCAATCATAAATGCACTTACAATTATCCCAATTCCCAATGTAAGTGTATAGGCTATACCTGCTACAATGCTACAATGACCCTTAATAACATGGTCCCTAACCCTACTTTTCTCCCATCTACTCTGACAATACGGTTGCCTGACAATCGTCTTCCGAGCGTATATCCATACCAAAGAACAGGTAACAACAATGTATACAGAGGACCTAGTATATCGATAAGCGTATATGATTTAATATAAAACTGACCATAAAAAAAGTTGTGAAATAAACCCTGGCTGACAAACAATATAGGTTTATCAGCCATCTATTCGTTTCTTCATTACTTTTCTTCCGCAAGTTCTTGTCTATTCGGTACCAGCGGCTGTTGCTCCAGCCACTTATTTTCCACCATGATAGTAAACCATTTTTGGGTTACCCTCAGGTTTCTTAAGATAGTGCGTTCATAAGCAATTAAAAGGTCTTTTCGCATGGCAGAGGCTAATCCTGTCCCATAATAGTCCTGTGCAACTTGAGACAAAAAGCCAATATGATACATCATTAATTTATCGGAAAAAGGAGATTCGGTTGAAGTTGTCACTTCTGTCTCCCAAGACTTTGGCACCGATAAATTGTCATCATCCAAAATTTTTGAAAAAGATTTTACGTTAGCCTCGGCAACTTTTTGAGAATCCGTCATAAATTTTCTTACCTCTTTTGATTGAGCAACCTGACTGAATGCTACACAGAGTGTTTTGGCTAAAATGCTCTTTTTTATATTAAGTGAAATACTTATGATTTCTGTTGAAGCTAAACGTCTTCCTTTTCCAAAAAATCCATCCGTAAAATCCTTGGTCGTAATAAACTCTGGGGATTCTCCAGGATAACAGTACGGGTCTCTCTGAAACTCTCCTTTTTTAAGTAATAAATCGATTGTTTGATGATACATCCGTTTTCCTTCCGTATCACAAGAATCATAAAAATACCGTAAATCCTCTCTAACAGCAATTCCAAAAGAAGTTGTGTGACCAACTAAACCGTGTATAGTCATGACATGTAAATAATTCAGGCAAAATATATCACTGAACAATCTTTTCGTACCTTTATTAAAATCAGATTCATTAAATCCAATTGGCACCGGAAAACCCTCGTTCTCTAGAAAAGATACTACTTGTCTTTTTTGATTAGCAAAAGTATTAATAGCATCCTGAAAAATAACCCTTATTGCCTTATCTTCAATAATAGAAAGCATATAACGATTTATGATATCTGTCATTGTTCCGTTCATATACTGTCCCCACAATGATCCTATCTCGGAGGATGTGAGTTTTAATTTTTCCTTATTCATATCTTCACCTCATTAGTACCATTTACTAAATCGGTATTAAATATGAAACTTTTTGTAATTAACGATTGGGAACAGAAGGTTTTGAAGATATAATAAAATAATTATTTCATTCCCGCTAATTTTACTGCTATTTCTGCTCCAACATGTGCATTATGTTTCACCAAAGCAATATTAGCATCCAGGCTCTTGCCATCGGTTAACTCTTTCACTTTACCTAACAAAAACGGCGTTACATCCCTGCCTGTAACATTATTTTCCCGGGCTTCCTCCAGTGCCGTTTCAATTACTGCTGTGATGTCTTTTTCAGGTATCGCGTATTCTTCTGGAATCGGATTAGCAATTACCGCTCCACCTGTCAAATTCATATCCCACTTCGCTTTTAGGGTGGCAGCAACTGTATCCGCATCATCTGTCCGAAAATTAACCGGAAATGGACTTGTCCGTGAATAAAATGCCGGAAGCACATCTGTTTGATATCCCATTACGGGAACCCCTTTTGTTTCAAGGTATTCCATCGTCAAACCAAGATCCAGGATTGATTTCGCTCCTGCACAAATAACAGCAACATCCGTTTTTGCGAGTTCTTCAAGGTCTGCCGAGATATCCATTGACGTTTGGGCTCCACGGTGAACACCACCAATACCACCTGTAACAAACGTCTTTATACCAGCTGCTTCAGCACAAATCATTGTAGCCGCCACTGTCGTTGCACCTTTTTTGCCAGTAGCTAATAAATAAGGCAAGTCTCGGCGGGAAGTCTTTGCAATATCTTCGCTACTACCGAAGTTCTCCAGTTCTTCATCACTTAGGCCTATTTTGATTTCTCCGTCTAAAATAGCGATGGTCGCCGGAACTGCTCCATGATCACGAATAATTTGTTCCACTTCACGAGCCGTCCGAACATTTTGCGGATATGGCATTCCATGCGAAATAATTGTTGATTCCAGTGCTACGACAGGTTTTCCCTGTTCTTTTGCTTTCTTGACTTCTTCTGATAATACAATATATTTTTTCATAATAATTCCTCCATGTCTTCTTGTAGCTGTAGCGCTGTTAAGTCACGGCGAACCGTATAAGCTGTCTGTAATGTTCTTGTTGCATTGACAACTCCAGCCTTTGTCGTGTCAATTAGGCTTTCCCCTTCCAACCATGCATACGTGACAGCTGACGAGAAGGCATCACCTGCTCCTGTCACATCGATAATCTCTCTAGTTTCAATTGCCGGCACATGATAAATCTCTTCTGCTTTATTCCCAACTACTGCTCCTTCTTTTCCTTTTGTGATTACTACATTTTCTACTCCTAATGCAAGCCATTTTTCAACAGCTTCTGTTGGTGTAAGATCGCATTGGAAGTATGCTTCTGACTCATCAAGATTTGTAATCATCCAACTCAAACCACCAAGCTTATCTGGAATGTGCTTCATTTTTGGCGTTGATACTGCTACCAGAATAAGGGTTATATCACGACTTTTGGCAAATTTGCATAGAAATTGAAGTGTATCTTTAGGACAATTCAGATCAGCGAGAATACATTTTGCCTGTTGCAATAATGAAACATGCTGCTGGATCCATTCTGGAATCATTAAATCAAAAATGTCCATATCAGCCAGGCCTAGTAAGAGGTCACCATCATCATCCAGGACAGCGGTGTACGATCCAGTTGTTGCCTTTGAAAAATGTGTTACATCTTCCAGATTCATGTATGGAAGTGATTGCTCTGCAATGTAGTTCCACTCCGAATCCGATCCGCTGACAGTAAGTAATGTCGTGTCCATACCTAATCGCCCCAGGTTTTCAGCGATATTACGCGCAACTCCACCTGCATTTTTGGTAGTCCGAATTGGATTGGATGTCCCCAATTGTATTTCGTCTTTAACATAAACTTTCCGGTCTAAGTTTGCACCGCCAACACAGACAATCTGTTTTAAATCATTAAGTACATATGCTTTACCCCGGATATATCCTCTTCTAACTAAACCTGAAATTAGGTTAGCCACAGATGGCCGTGATAGTCCAAGGGAGTCTGCCAATTCCTGCTGGGATATGTATGCATCTTTCTTAATTAAATCTATAATCTTTTGTTCATTTTTATTCATATTATGAAGCCACCCCCTAAACATTTGTTTAGTTTATAAACATTTGTTTATATTGTACACATAAGTTTTCCCTCAAGTCAAGAGGAAAGTCTAGGCCACATAAACTCAACAAAAAAACACGCTCTGCATGAACGTGATTTTTAATAAGGATAGATTTATTTACTCTGCTTCTTTGATAATTCGGTTCTATCATTCATTTGAGGCGGTTCTTCTGTCCAGCCGTGTTTAATCATGATATTTCCTCCATCACTTGCAAAATTGAAAATGTCCTTAGCTGACATGAACAATTTCAGTGGCAAATCATTCCTAAGGCTAAAGGATGTGCCTAATGCACTACTGCCTAATCCAAAGGTACTTAACAAGGAGGTATTATACATCATAAGCTTATCCGAAAAAGGGGATATTGTTGAGTCTGTAACCACTCCGGCTGAAGTAGTCGGAACGTTAATATCACTATCCATTAATATTTCACTGAACTTTGTTATCAGCTTTTTGGTCAGCTCTTTTCCACGAAAAAAATACTTCATAGCCTCTTCTTCCTTAGCCACTTGAGCAAATCCAGTCATTAACTTCATCCCGGCAACATTCGATTCAATCCCCTGATAAATATAAGCAACTTCTACAGTGTTTAATACTCTTCTGCTTCCATTCAACTTAAATCCTGAACGGTAATCTTTATCTGTTGTAAATTCCACATGATTGGGAAGCGTTACTGCCGGAGATTTTGGGAGCACCCCTTTTTTGGATAAATAAGCTGTCGTCTTTTCGTAATAATCCTCCGCAAATGCTGTGCACCTTTTGTACAAGTCCATTATATCTTTCCGGTAACTCAACGACATATGTAATGCGTGAATACCAGAGGCTAATTTCATCATGGTACGTAAATACATGATATCAAAAAAGTCACCATACAATACTGGTGCATTATAATTGACATCATTTTCTGTGAATCCAACTGGTACCGCCGCACCTTCCTGCCGAAGTATTCCGCTTATTTCATTCACAAAACGTAATTCTTTGTCTTGAAACGCCTGTAACATCTCAGTTGCTTCTGGCTCTTCGTTTTTCGATAAAAAATGTCCAATAACGCATAGCATCATGGTTTTCTTTTGATAGACAATCCAAAGACTTGCAAGCTCAGAGGACACTAAAGGTACATGTTCTTCAGTCAATTTTATCCCTTCCTTTCAAACCGATCCCTTATTAATAATTATCTTACCCAATTAGTAAAAATTATTACCTTGAAAGGTTTTTCCATAGAACAAAACACCAAATCAAACACAAATCCCTTTATTCTGAGTAAACTACTGTGTATAATAAGAATTAACGAGGAAGGGGATGAACATGTCTATTCCAAAGCCACTTGTTCAGGTAAATCAGTCATTTATTGTAATTTTTGTTTTATCGGGACTTCTTTTTCACCCAGCAATTTTACTCATACCATTTACTGTTGGTATATACACTTTGCTTACAAAACAAAATCCTATTATTTCATTCAGTAAACGATTTTTACGCAAGCCTTTTGAGAAATACAGACAAGAAGATAAGGATCAGCAGCTTTTTAACCAATGGATCGCAACAGTTTGCTTAGGTCTCTCCATTACATTCTTTTATGTTAATCTAACTATACTTGGGTCCATATTCAGCTTGATGGTGTTAGCTGCTTCAGGAGTTGCACTAATGGGGTATTGTATCGGCTGCACGATTCGCTACCGGTACATGATGTGGAAATATAAACGATCAAAAGCACATTCATAAACTGTACTGCCTGAAACCAGGTTCGCCACAGCCTGGGGTATCAATTTTAGAAAAGAAAGATGATGGCACAATATATCAGTATTCCAAGGCTCATTTCGGTCTGGGTGATGACTTCTGTGGTATGTGGTCTTGTCTGGATCTGTTACCAAAAGAGGAAGCAGACTGGCATCCTAAAAAGAATATTAATCGACGTATCCCTGCTGTGTATGGCAGGGATATTTTTATCACTAAGACAGTCCCTGATTTCACCAACATCTTCTTTTGATAGCCAGTCCATATTAAACTGGGCTTCTCTATCGTCTTCTAATTTAAGGATGAAAAGTGTATCATATTGAACATATCTTCTAATTTCATCAAAAAACACCTTCTTTCTTGGCAGGAAAGTCCCTCGATGAATAGACATCACTTCATCCTCAATTCGAATATAGTCCTTCTCAGACCTGGTCATAAACAAAAACCCTTGAACTACCCCTGCGATGACAGGCACAAATTCAATAATAAGCATTACCTTGTCTATATATCCTTTCATATAAATTTCAAAAGTTATAATAAGTAAAAATAGAATTGCACCACCAAATGAAGCTAACCCGTTTTTTATCCATTTTTCCTGATTATCATAGTTAAATTCCATAAGTCACCTCTCTTTAATTTAATACGGATTCATCTTAGCAATGTTTCAGATTTTAGAAATCAATAACAAATTGTTATAGTTGAGTTAACAAAAACAGAGGAGGACACGTACATGAATGATTTAATGTATACGCAGTTTGACAAAACCAGAAATGCTTTTTTAAAGAAAATAGATGGCTTGGATAAGGACCTTACAGCTATTCAGCCTGCTGGTTTCAATAACACGATTCATTGGCATATCGGTCACGTACTAACGGTAACAGAACAAGTTCTATTTGGTTTCCCAACTAAATCCCAGCACCTTCCTTCCCATTACAAAGAACTGTTTGCCTATGGGACGAAGCCTGCCGATTGGTCAGATGATGTTCCATCAGTCGAGGAATTAATAAGTCAATTAACGGATCAGCTCGTTCGCATTAAAGAAATACCACCGGAAAAATTCAATGAAACACTGCCAAAACCAATGATGGGCAATGAAACATATGGTGAATTGGCAGTTATGACAACATATCATGAGGCCAATCATCTAGGGCAAATTCATGCAATGAAAAGAGTCATTGAGAATAAATAGCTTCCAACCAGGTTGCGCTTATGCGATATAGAGTATTTATACTTTCATTTCTGCTAAAAGCGGCCGGGACATAACTAAAAAATCCACGGATAATTACAGGTGACGCCGGAAAAGTTGATTTCGCTTCATGCTGTTGTTGAAGGTGAATCCTCCTGACCTGTATGTATCATTAACACACAAAAAACAACAATTCCATGCTTTTCCTAGTTTTCAGGCACATCTTTTGGTAATCTTAATAATAGAAGTATTTATACGTACATAAGGGGTTTTTACTATGAAAAATTTAGTCATTTTAGGTGGCGGCTATGGTGGAGTTAATATTGTATTAGGTTTAATTGATCAGAACCTGCCTGAGGATGTGCGGATTACCGTTATCGATCGCAACCCTTACCACTCAGTTAAAACAGAATTTTATACAATAGCAGCAGGGACATCCGCTGATAAGGATGTCCGTATCGATTTCCCAGACCATGAAAAAGTGGATTATGTCTATGCTGAAGTCAGTAAAATAGATACAGAAAACCAGCAAATACTATTCGAGCAAAGAAGTGAGCCGGTAGCATATGACTATCTTGTGATTGGGCTTGGCTGTGAAGACAACTACCATGGAATAGAAGGAGCAGCAGAGTTCACGGAAAGCATCCAGACAATTGGCCGCTCCCGCCATACTGGAATGTCTATTGGCAATTTGAAAGCCTATGGTAAAGCTACGATCGTTGGTGCAGGCTTGAGTGGGATTGAAGCAGCAGCTGAAATACGTGAAAGCAGACCAGACCTGAACATCCGACTGCTTGACCGAGGTAACACAGTATTAAAAGCATTTGATACAAAGATTCAAAACTATGTAGAAGACTGGTTTCTGAAAAATGACGTTGAAATAGTACATGGCGCTAACGTTGAGTACGTGGAAAAAGATGGTGTATGCAACAATGGTGTTTGCTTCGTCAATGATGTTACCATCTGGACTGCAGGCGTACGGCCTAATTATCTGGCACGTGAATTGCCTTTTACAAAGGATGATCAGGAAAAGATTATTATAAATGACTTTTATCAGGTGCCTGAACAACCAAACACATATGTAGTAGGCGATTGCGCGTCTTCCGAACACTCCCCGAGTGCCCAGCTTGCACGCCAGCAAGGTGAACAGATTGTGGAAGTCTTAATGGATGTATTCAGAGGGAACGAACCGAAAAAGCCAAAAAAACTCAAGCTTAAAGGAACGCTCGGTTCTCTCGGAAGCTCTGAAGGCTTTGGAGAAATGATGTCACAATCAGTAACCGGTTATTTACCACGTGTTGCAAAATCCGGTATCCTGTGGCTGAATAAACGACACTAAACTAATGATAAACCAATCGAGCTTTCATGTTCGATTGGTTTATTTTTGTTTAAGATAATGCCTTCAATCCAACCACACCAATAATAATGGCAGCAAGACTTACAATACGAGATAGGCTCTTGGATTCCCCAAAGAAAAGCATATTTACCAATACCGCACCAGCAGTGCCTAGACCTACCCACATGGCGTAGGCAACACTTACTTGTAAAAACGAGAAGGAAAGTAAAAGAACTCCTAGCGATGTGCTGAATCCGCCAATATACAAAATCCCATTTCGAAAAGTGCTCTTTTGACTAAACAACTTCAAACCAATGACACCACTAATTTCAAAAGCAGAAGCTAACAATACTAAGATTATACCCATCAGTGAGTCCCTCCTTTAGAACGTTTTTCATCTTTCGTATCTGCAAGTTTCAACCCTACTACACCTGCAATCAGGAGCATGATGAAGAATATTTTTCCTAAATTTAAACTGCCATTAAACAAGTACACGTCCATTAAAGCTGTTCCAATTGTACCCGTTGATGCAAATATCGCATAAACAGTACCAGTCGGCAGTGCTTCACAAGCTTTTCTTAGGAATTGAAAATCCATTATAATTACAATAACTACCAATCCCCACTGCCACCAGCTTACAGAAAAATTAAACCCAAGTACCCAGAGCATCTCAAATAAGCATGTTAATAATACATAGATCCATCCCTTATTCATCATGAGCACCTCCTTTTTTGACTGACGTTCAGTCATTTTTACCGAAAAAGAGAGTAAAAGGACATTGCACCCGATTAGAGTCCGAGCGCATGCCCCGCAAATTCCAAAACTTCTTTTTTCTTTAGATCAGCAACCTTCTCATCTTCATCACCATACATATAGGACTGTTCTGCTGCTGCTTCAATTAATCCGATTAATATCTCTGCTGTGCGCTGCGGGTGTAATGACTCCCGAACGACACCATCCACTTGTGCTTTTTGCAGCTGTTTACTTAACCATTCATAATATGGTTCATATATCGTTTCCCATTCCTTCAAATACTCGGTTGACGCAAGTCCTGCATAGGTTAAAGCAAACAGATCACGGTATTCATTGGTCACGTCAAAAACGATATCAATTGCTACCTCCAATTTTTCAGGAAATGGTGAGTCATCCTGAACATTGTCATTTATTTTTGTGAGTATTTTTTCTGTCAAAACTTCCGCAATTGATAGCATTACAGATAGTTTAGAGGAAAAATATAAATAAAAGGTGCCTTGAGCAATGCCGGCGCCTTTAACGATATCTGATACCTTCGTCTTCTCTACACCTTTCTCACGAAAGACCTCGATAGCTGATTGTATAATACTCTCTTTTTTATTATCCATTTATGAGCCCTCCGTCGGTGACTGACTATCATTCATTTTACGATTTACTTTCATTTTTGTCAAATTTATATTTCAGGCATAACATTTTTAA
Source organism: Virgibacillus sp. JSM 102003 (assembly GCF_041949995.1). Taxonomy (NCBI): domain Bacteria; kingdom Bacillati; phylum Bacillota; class Bacilli; order Caryophanales; family Bacillaceae; genus Virgibacillus; species Virgibacillus sp. JSM 102003. The sequence continues at coordinate 14,638 of NZ_JBHFQH010000011.1, read as the reverse complement.
TTTTTTTAATTTCAATGCCACCTAACCACCCCTCTCCAACGATAGTAATTGTGAATACAATTACTAGGGAGGAAATAATATGAAACTACTATTCGAAAAAACATCCCACACATTCGTGTCACTGCCTGTCATCTTACATGATCCAGGTTTATGGTACCAGCTCAGAGCAAGTCTGACGCTAAATCAATGGAACTGGATGTATTATCACATTATTGGCGGTATGACAGTGAGTGAACTTGCCATCCAGGAAAACACCACCATTGAGGCGGTAAACACTTGGGGCAGACAGGTGGAAATGATGCTGACAAGTGAGATTTTCCGGCAGAAGGTTATCACAAGAATGTAACTAACATCCCTTTTGTCATCTTGGACATACTGCTTTTGCGCTTAGCCAAGAAACATGGCTGAATCTACTAGTTCTCTTTCACGAAACACCTCAGTTATATCTTTAAAAACTAGTTTTCTATACCATTCTTTAACTTATCTTGTAAGAACCTCTGATTATATAAAATTGAGTTATTTACACCTGTAAGTTAGTCCTTTACGGGCTTTCCTTTCTTACATATTCTATTGTGAGTACCAGATTTGGTATCTCAACTAAAATATATAAATAGAAAGGAAGTATGCAGAAACTATGAGACAAGAAAATCATGATTACTGTAAACATTGCAACAAGCATCACGAAGCTCAAGATCGGATGTTTACATGTTGCTTAGAAGAGAGTGGTGGATTTGACCGTGAACCTGCAAGTTGGACACGGCAGCAGGCGGATCGAATTCGAATAAATTCAGATACCGCTGCTCCAGTAATTGACTTCGATGATTTGGAGAATACTGCCCCCGATTTATGGGTGTGGGATACTTGGCCACTAAGAGAACAAGATGGTTCTATCGCCGTTTTACCTGGTGGCTGGAGAGTAATATTCTCGCTTACTGCTCCAAGAAGTGTTTTACCTGGAAAACGCCATGACATTGCAACAATTAGGTATTTCTATTCACGGGATGGTCAGGATTGGATCCCAGGAGGAAGAGTTTTCCCAGCTGGAGACACCCTTGGATCTCGTCAATGGGCTGGTTCTGCTTTTGTAAAAGACGATGTAATCTACTTCTTCTATACAGCTACTGGGCGCAGAGGAGAGTCAACAATTTCTTACGAGCAACGGATGGCATTTGCTCAAGGCGATGTACTTTCTAATCTTGATGGAGTTGAATTTGAAAACTGGGGTGAACACGTCATTATACTTGTACCTGACGGAGAATTCTATCAGACGCAAGAACAATCTGGAGAAGGGATAATCTATTCTTTCCGTGACCCATGGTATTATAAAGATCCGGAAAGTGGCTGTGAATATTTATTATTTGAAGGAAATACCGCCATCCTGCCAACTGTCCGCGAATGCGAACCAGAAAACATTGGAGACGGTGACTACCGCAGCGGAAATGACGTTCCAAACGGCGCTGCTCAATTCAACGGGAACGTGGGGATTGCTTTATTACGTGACGATGACTATACAGAATGGGAGTTACTTCCAGCAATTTTGGAAGCAGAATGCGTAAATCAGCAGTTAGAACGACCGCATATTGTATATCGTAATGGGCGTTACTATTTATTTATTGTTAGCCACCAATTTACCTTTGCTCCTGGTTTGGATGGACCTGATGGTTTATTTGGATTTGCTGCAAATGATTTATTCGGGGATTATGTTCCATTAAATGAAGGGGGACTTGTAATTGCCAACCCACCTGAACAGCCATTCCAGGCATACTCTTGGATAGTACTACCTGATTTTTCTGTTGAAAGTTTTGTAAACTACTTTAATCTAGAGGGCCTGACACTCGACGAGGTTGCAAATCAGCCGGACCAATATATTTTTAATCACTTTGGAGGCGTACTTGCTCCTACATTGCAACTCCAGGTAAATGGACTAGAGACAGATATTGTAAACGAATTAGAACAGGGCTTAATAATGGAATCTGAAACAGAAGATGCTCCATTTAGACCTAAATGTAAACAGTCCAAAAAGCACCACAATACTAATACTGGTTGTAGCTGTGGTTGCGATTCTCATCATCAAAATGATCATTCTCCTGATTATGAAGGTTCAAACTCTTGCAGAAATAAACACTGCCATTGCAAAAACCCTTATCATGATTCTAAGCGAAGCCACTGATGTAAAATTCACTATCTTTCAAATTCCAACCACCATAAAATTTGTAACTAATAATACGGTGGTAGTAGTACGAATTAACTGCTTAAAAAGACTCTGCTTTATGTTAGAAGCAGAGTCTTTTATATGTGTTAAAATTTCAAGGTTACATTTCATGACAATTATCATTCACCTGTATCGGCAAAACGTTTAACCCGCTCGCCAATTTGGTCGCGGACACGCTGAAAAACCTGCCATTGTTCCGCTTCTGTTCCTTCTGCTTTTGCCGGATCATCAAATCCCCAGTGCTCTCGCTTAACATGAGGTGGGGTCATTGGGCATTTATCTGCAGCATCTCCACAAAGCGTGATAGCTATCGCAGCATTATTTAAAACATCCGTATCAATAATTTCTGATTCCTGATCTGAAATATCGATATCCACCTCATTCATTGCTTTAACTGCTTTTGGATTTAATCCATGTGCTTCAATTCCTGCACTCTTCACATCCCATTCTTCGCCTAAAAACTTTTTTGCCCAGCCTTCTGCCATTTGGCTTCTGCATGAATTTCCAGTGCATAGGAAGTAAATCGTTTTGTTAGACATAGTGGCTCACGCTCCTCATTAAAATATCAATAACGTTAAATATAGTCCTACTAAGGTTACCAGCAGAATTGGAATGGTTAAAATAATTCCCGTTTTAAAGTATGTTCCCCATGAGATTTTGACTCCCTTTTGGGACAAAACATGCAGCCATAACAACGTTGCCAGAGAACCAATCGGTGTAATCTTCGGCCCTAGGTCAGAACCAATGACGTTCGCGTATATAAGTGCTTCACGCATTACACCGGAAGTACTCGTTTCAGCAATTGCCAGCGCATCAATCATCACGGTTGGCATATTGTTCATTATGGATGACAGGATAGCAGCAATAAAGCCCATTGAAATGGTAGCTGAAAATAAACCTTGTTCAGCACATGCCTGAAGCGCCTGAGCTAATAAATCAGTAAGCCCTGCATTTCTTAATCCGTACACAACAACATACATACCAATTGAGAAAAAAACGATATCCCAGGGTGCGCCTTTAACTACTGATGTTGTATTAACCGCCTTACTTCTTCTGGCCATTAGCATAAAGAAGATGGCAATTACACCAGCAACAATCGAGACAGGCAGATTAATAAACTCACTGACAAAATAACCAATCAGCAAAACACCAAGAACATACCATGACAACCGAAACATCTTTTGATCTTTTATCGCTTCAACTGGTTCTCTCAATTGTGACAGATCGTATTTATCCGGGATATTCTTTCTGAAATAAATTAATAATACTACAATAGTCGCAGTCAGTGAGAATAAGTTTGGGATGATCATTCTGGAAGCATACTCCACAAATCCAATATTAAAGAAATCTGCTGACACAATGTTCACTAAATTACTTACAATAAACGGTAATGATGTTGTGTCTGCAATAAAACCACTAGCCATAATAAACGGAAATATCATTTTTTCCTGGAAATTTAAATTACGGACCATTGCTAAAACAATTGGTGTCAGGATTAGAGCTGCCCCATCATTCGCGAAAAGTGCAGCAACAATTGCGCCTAACAAACTGACATAAACGAACATCTTGACCCCGTTGCCATTTGCGGCCCTTGCCATATGAAGAGCGGCCCATTCAAAGAATCCGATTTCGTCTAATATTAATGAAATAAGAATAACAGCGACAAATGCTAATGTTGCGTTCCAAACTATTTGTGTAACTTCTATTACATCACTAAAACCAACTACTCCTGCTAGTAAAGCTAAAACAGCTCCGCCACATGCGGACCATCCAATTGATAACCCTTTTGGCTGCCAAATAACTAAAACAAGCGTCACCAAAAAGATGAGTGATGCTAGTATAACCGATGATAACAAACCACGTTCCCTCCAATTAACAACATGTAATTCGTGTACCTTGTTCTTCTAATTCTTTTAACCTGAAATCCTGGTCAGGCAGTTGATTTAGAAGCTGCCCAACAAATGGATAATAATCATTACTTTTATTGATCGAGTAAAAAATCCATTGGCCTCTTCTTTCTTCTTTTACCAACCCCACATCACGCAGTTTACGAAGATGTTGACTAATAGATGGCTGACTTGCATTAAAAATCTCAACAAATTCACAAACACAGCAGTCATGATTATCAAGAATTTTCACCATGGTCAACCGCGTTTTATCACCCAATAACTTCAATATTAATGCAGCACTATCTATTTCAATCTCTGTTTTCAACAAAGGAACACCCCCTTAACAACTGAATATAACGATATAATAATTTACTTATATATACAACCTAAAAGACCATCCCGAACACGTATTTATTTACACAGCCTTATATATGCTAAAATAATACTATCATTTTCAAGAGGAGAATAGTAATGGATTATAAGCTTGATCACATTGGAATTGCCGTTCGAAATTTAGAAGATAGTATATACTTCTATGAAACTATATTAGGCGGATCACTAATTGACCGGTATAAAAGCGATGCACAAGGGGTGGAAAGTGAAATTGCAATTTTAGAAGTTGGTGGGGCTCGAACCGAATTGCTGGCACCAACTAATAACACCACCTCTCCTATTGCCCGTTTTCTAAAACAAAAAGGAAAAGGCGTTCATCATATTGCCTATCATGTCGGTGAACTTGATAAAGCACTGGATGATCTCAGAAACAGAGATATCCGTGTACTGGAAGATTCCTTACGCACTAATAAGCATGGAAGACGACTAATTTACTTGAACCCAGCAGACACAGATGGAATAATAATCGAATACTGTGATTACCCAAATCATTAATTATTTACCCCAAAACAATTGTAAGAAAATTACAAAGTTTAGTATACTGTTAGTATGGACACAAATTGGGTAGATACATATGGAGGGATGTTGAATTGAACAAAAATTATATATATCTAATGGCTTTAATTGGCTCTATTCTAGGGATTCTTGGATCAGTAAGCTGGGTTTACTATGGGACATCCTTTATTGGAGGATGGATTGAAGGCGACATAAAGTCCACTCCTTTTCAGTTATCTGATAAAGCGATGAAAACAGGGTTAATTATTGCATTCATACAAAGTATCATAACGATTTCCTTTTTCATCGTTACGTTAGTTAAATCAACACCAGAGAATCTGGAGAATGAGTCCAGGCTGACCGGAATGTGGCTTTTATGGACAGGCATAGGAATTGCAGTTATTAATTTTTTTCACGTAATACCTTGTATTTTATTAATAGTGGCAGGGACATATAGCATAAAAGAAACCGATAATCACTCTACTGATCGTGAAATTGATACCAATGAGAATGATCCAGGCTACATCGAAACCTAAAACCGCGCGCTCTTCATAACTAAACGGAACACTAGAAAGGTGGTTTACAATGGGTAATAAAGTCGAGTTAGGAAAAACAGGTTTATTTATTCATCCGGTTGGATTGGGAGCAAACAAGATTGGGGAAGAAAATAAAGAATCGAATACGGAATATGGCGGTAAAATTGTGTCTTCAGCGATTGTAAACGGCTTGAATTTTATTGATACTGCATTTATGTATGGTAAAGGGCTTTCTGAAGAAATTATCGGAAAAACATTAAAAGAAAATAACGCGAGAAATAAAGTTGTACTAGCAACAAAAGGAGCGCATAAGTACACTGGCGATAAGATAATCACCGATAATTCACCCGAATTTTTAAAACAGACGGTGGAAGACAGTCTCATGCGCCTGCAAACAGATGTTATCGACTTGTTTTATATTCATTTCCCTGATGATAAAACACCTAAATCCGAAGCTATCGGTGCACTAAGTCGGCTAAAGGAAGCCGGAAAAATCCGCTCGATTGGTGTTTCCAACTTTTCTATTGATCAGCTAAAGGATGCAAATCAGGACGGTTACTTGGATGTTGTACAAGGGAACTATAATCTGCTTGATCGCTCAGCAGAAAGTCAGCTTTTCCCATACTTTTCGGAAAATGAAATATCCTTTGTTCCATATTTCCCTTTAGCATCCGGTCTGTTAGCTGGAAAGTACACAAAAGATACGGTCCTTTCTGAATCACAAAAGAAACGACCCCAATTTCAAGGTGTTGCATATACCCGCCATTTAGAAAAAGTCGAAAAGATCCGGGAGATTGCTACTAAACACAATGTGGACGTTTTACATGTTGTACTGGCATTTTATTTATCCCGTGATCAGATTGACGCTGTCATTCCAGGAGCGAGAAATTACAAGCAAGTAGTAAATAACTTAAAAGCAGCAGATGTAAAACTTTCTTCAGATGATATTCAACTAATCGATGAACTATATCCGCTTTATAATTGACTTCAGCTGGCGGACACCATCCGTTATTTCGAGGATTCGCCAAGGAGTCGTAGTGAATCCTCGTTCCGCTAAATAGCAGAAAAGGCGCTCTCGGATGTGTGAGACGGATCCTCGTTCCGCTAAAAGCAGAAAATCAGCCAAATCCTGAGGCAGTAATGACAAATAGCGGAACGAGGATCCGAACCTAAGCTTAAAATGAGGATTTTCAAGGAAATAACGGAATGAGGATCCGCCAAACCAGTGAACCGAATCCTCATCCTGTTAAAAAATCAATAGGGGCGAAATGTATGCTACTTATGTAATTTCTAATGTTATTACCAAAAGTGAACCCGTTACGCTAATGGAGTGGCTTTACAGAATATTATTGCTTACCAAATGTATCGGGCATTAGTGCGGCAGCGACTTCTCCTTTTACACAGCATATATCACCTGCATAAACCTCCGTATGTATCTTGAACTTCTTTGGATGTATCTCTTCTACCTTCCCAACTGCTTTTAATTGAACATCATTTGGCGTAGGTTTGACGAATTTCACCTCGAGGGATGCAGTTACAAAACGTGGTGGTTCTGCACCATCACCAGGTTCATACCCATTCTTCCGGTGTAAGGCCAGTGACGCTGAACCTGTCCCATGACAGTCAATTAACGATGCAATTAACCCTCCATATACAAATCCCGGTATTGCCGTATGCTCAGGTCGTGGCGTATATATGGTGACCGTTTCATCACCAAGCCACCCAGTCCGAAAATGATGACCACTTTCATTAAGTCGACCGCATCCATAGCAATGGGAAAAATCATCCGGATACTCATCTTGAATTGCGTTTTCTATTACCTGAATCATCCGCTTCTCCTCCTTTTTCTACTAGTATAGCATGGATATTTAAATAAAAAATTTATAAATAAAATAATATATATTACACAAACTAAACCTCAGTAGATATGTTAAGGAGGGTTAAAATGGAATCAGGGGAAACATTTAATGAAAATACAATAAAACGTATGGAAGAGCATCAACAAAACAAAAAATTAGCTTCATCAGAACTAGGTGACCTTTTTGAAAATTACCTTGGAGATTCTTTGTTCTGTTGTGTTTTTGAACACCACTTGGAAGTAGTTGAAGATGAGGAAGTTAAGGATTATATTGAATTTGCCTTGGATATTTCCAAAAAACACATAACTATGATTAAGGAAATCTATACAAAGGAGAATATTCCTGTCCCAGCCGGTTTTGGAGAGCAGGATATTAGAAGGGAAGCTCCGCGGTTGTTTAGTGATATGTTTATGGTTTTTTATATTACAGAAATGACAAGAGCAGGATTACTAACTTATGGTGGTGCGCTTTCAAGCTCTTCCAGACAAGATATCATCAAATATTTCGACATGTGCATTCAAGATACGATCAAGACCTATGAAAGAGGGATTAAATTGTTACTTGCAAAAGGAATGGATATTCTTCCTCCTACTATCCCCTACCCTTCAAAGGTTGATTTTACAGAAAAAAAATCATTTGTTTCAGCTATAGGAGGTAAAACCAGACCTTTAACCGCTATAGAAATTAAACATCTGCAAGTTAATATAAACACGAACACACTTGGTAAGACCTTTATGCACGGATTTAGCCAAGTTGCTTCATCAGATAAATTAAGAAAATATTTCTATGATGGTGCTAAATTAGCAGATAGACAGATAAAGCAATTAGGATCTTTTCTTATAAACGATAACTTACCTTCTCCAAAACTTATGGATGCGCATCTTACTGAGTCAACTACACCACCGTTTTCGGATAAATTAATGCTTTATCATACAACAATGTCTAATTTTATTGGATTACAATACTACGGATTAGCTGTATCTAAAATTATGAGACATGACATTCACGCAAAATTAGCTACACTTACTGCAGGCATTGCCAAATACGCGAATGAAGGAGTAAGTCTTACCATAAATAATAGCTGGTTAGAAGAGCCACCAACAGCCGCTGACCGTGAAAAACTTTCCAAGATGTCACCAGGAAGTCAGTCAAAGAGGTGATGGAAAACTACGTATCGCCAATTGAGCTTATACAATATAAAACAATCTCTTAACTGCTAAAAATGCGTCCAAAGCCCCGTCACGTATGAGGCTTTAGATCGCACTGATATGAGTGGAAATTACAACGGCATTCTTATGCTCTCTTAATATCCGCCGCCAAATCCACGAACAAATCCGCTTGCTCCAACGATTATCAGCAAGATAAAGAGTACAACAATTAACGCAAAATCATTTCTACCACCATAGCTCATTCGGTCATACCTCCTTAAAGATTAGGATTACATTTATAGTATGACAGCTAACTTATTGTGTAAGGGCATGTATGGAGGTTTAATGTTAAATTGTGCTATTACCCTTATTAACTATTCCTGGTTAACTTGCCGAACAAACTCTTTCATCAACCCAGGCAGGTCTGGCCAAGCATGTCCTGAAATTAAGTTCCCATCTGTGTGCAGCGGCTCTTCAATATAAGTTGAGCCAGCAGCCTCCACTTCAGGCTTACAGGCAATATAAGCTGTCATTTCACGCCCTTGCAGATGTTCCCTGACCGTCGTTAACACGAGACTAGCATGACAAACTGCTGCAATCGGTTTTTCTGTCTCGAAAAAGTGACCCACGATCGCTGGCACATGCTCATTTAAGCGAACATGCTCAGGGGCACGTCCACCAGGAATTATTAATGCATCATATTCTTCAGGATTGATTTCATCAAAACTGGCTGTTGCATCAATCATATAGCCTTCCTTCTCTGTGTATGTTTCCCAGCCGACAAAGTCATGGACAACAGTATGCAGCTTTTTAGCTGAGCCCGCAGCAATCGTTGTATCATAGCCTTCCTCCAAACACCGAAAATAAGGATAATAGATTTCTAACGATTCAACTGCATCCCCAGCAATAATCAAGACTTTTTTTGACATTTAAATAACCTCCCATATAGAATTTAAGACTTACTTAAATATATTCTTTTAAAAGAAGATTAATCCTTTTAAAATCTACCGTTCCATTACTTTATTTTTCAGCTGACCAATCTTTTCTACTTCTATTTGTACGACATCCCCGTCTTTTAGGAACTGCGGCGGGTCCATCGCCATACCAACACCATTTGGCGTTCCGGTCAGGATAATATCTCCCGGCTTTAATGTAATAAGATTGGAAATAAATTCTATCAGAAACGGAATATCAAAAATCAACTTACTTGTATTGGAAGATTGGCGCTCCTCTCCATTCACTGTTGAACGAATCGATAAGTTACCGGGATCCCCTACCTCATCAGCTGTAACGACCCATGGGCCAACTGGAGTACTCTTATCCAGCGTTTTCCCCTGGAGCCACTGTGGTGTTCGCTTTTGCAGATCACGTGCAGATATATCATTGCCAATCGTGTAACCGGCAATGTAATCAAGGGCATCTTCTTTTTTGACTTGTGATGCTTCTTTTCCAATAACGACTGTCAATTCAGCTTCATAATCGAGTTTTTCGGTAACATCCCTTTTTACGACCACATCTTCAGGTCCAATCAGCGCACTTGAAAATTTTGCAAAAAGAACAGGAAACCGAGGAACATCACTCTGCATCTCAACTGCATGCTCGGCATAATTCTTCCCTACACAAATAATTTTGGCTGGTGCGGGAATAGGCGTGTATAGTAATACCTCCTCGTATAATAGACTGAATCCTTCCGTGCTATTTTTCTGAGCATACGTATACGCTTCTTTTGCTTTATCAATAGTTCTATTTCCTGCAGCAAAAAAGTGCGTTGGATCAGAGGGAAGCACGTTTTCTATAGCATTACTCAGATCCTTGTCCTGCTTTGAAAGAAGCACCTGTCGATAGGCCTCCTGCAGGTCAATTACCTTCTCATCCAGCATAAACCCCACCCGCAATGAACTTGGTTTCCCTTTTAATTTATAGCTTACTAATCTCATTATAAACACCCCTTTTAAAGTTTTAATCCCATTTTTTAATCCGTTGAATAACTTTCTTATTGAAAACAGAAAGTAGTGTTTCTTTTCCATCTGATGTCTTTTGCTTATGCCATTCATTGTAACTTGCAACTGCAATTAATATGGACCCTGTAATAAGCAGGTACATCCACCATGGCAGGTTTCCCCAGTATGGTCTGGTTTGCAGAAATACATTTAATAAAAGGACTCCTGTTCCAACAAAGAAAAAGGACTTCATTTGATAGGCCATACCACCAATAATGGATACAAGGGCGAGTGTCCCAACAATCAACGCGTCGTAAATCGTTGAACTTGCCATTCCATCCTGAATCAGAAGAAGTGAAACGATAATCAGGACTCCCCACTGAACATTGTTGACGAGAGTCTTTAAAGATTTACCCGCAACCTTTTTAAGTAAAATAACGAGAACGATCCACGGCAGAACATACAATTCCCTTTCTATCAGTTCCGGCAGCCCGCTATTAACTAATACTGTGTAATAGGGTTGCAGTAAATAAGCACAAGCAACAAATATGACCCATTTTGGTGCTGCAAAAGGAATACGATTATACTGCAGCAACAAGCTTCCAACTAGCAATAGCCCCGGCAACAGCTTTGTCCATAAATCCTCTGTCACCCAAAGATATAAACTGCCTGCCGCAATGAAGCCAACCAATGTATACCAATCAATACGCAGCAGCTCTCCTTTTTCTTTTGCACCTTGAAAAACCAACTGATAAAACTGCCTTCCAACCAGCAATGCTATCAGCGCAAATCCTGTCACCGCAACCTGCATTGAATAATCCCATTCCAGTTGATCAAAGCTATATAACAGTAGCCCTTGATAAAGAAGGAGAAGGGGGACTGCATTGAGAACATCCCATTTTTCCTTATGCAAGATCCATAACAGACCAATTCCATACAGCATTGTAACAACGAATAGCAGCAGATCAAACGGGTCCATCGATGTGAAAACCCTGATTCCGACCATAGAGAATGGAACGATATAAAATGCAATTCTTCGTCCAAAAGCTCCATTACTGAGATACCACCCCACAGCAAGTGCTCCACTTATAATTAAAAAGGCATAATGAACATGATTATCTAAATCCAACAAAAGCATTGCAAGACTAACGGCTATCCACAATGACGTGAAACCCGAGTATAAAAAGGTGTTTACCTTCCATCCAAGATTTACTTTAAGAACACTTACACCATAAATCACAGCAGCCACAAGAAATGCCCACACTGCTTCCTCACCATTAAACATATACGTAACTAATAAGGAGAACGGCAAGTAGATATGTCCAATCCACCAAAAGGCTTTCACTAGTTTGCGTTCCTTGTTTCCAATGATTATTCCAGTACCTAAAAGCAAAAGTGATCCGACAACAAATTGCATTGACTGATACAGATCAGATTGGATAGTAAATTGCGTATGAACTGCATATAACACGGTGAAATAAAATAGTAACGAAACTCCACCGATCAGATAAGGCATGACGATCCACTTTGTCTTTCTGTACAGCAAATAGACCATTCCAACTCCACCAAGGACAATCAATGCACGAAAATTGTCATCAAAGTCATATAAAAAAGTCCTAATCAATCCAATTGCGTAAAATCCTTGTGAAATAAAAAACGAACTATCATAAAAAGCCTTCTTTTTATTCCTTTTCCATATAATACTTACAATCAGGACAATAATACCCGCTAACACAAGATGCCCAGCATCCACAAAAAAAGCAGCATCCGAAAGTTGACTCTTTGTAAAATACGCTACGGCTGCCAACCCTATTGCTAGTGCATGAATCCAAGATGCACTTGCAGTATCTTTAAAAATGGCTCGTTGTTCAAATCGGTCCATGAATAGTGCAGCTACAGCTAGCAGCACAAACATTGTACCTATCTGCCACCAGCTGACGATTCCTAAATTGAGCAGAATAGAAAGTACCATCACAACGCCACCAATATCACGGGAGCTCTTTTTAATCAGCTCAAAGAAACCAAGCGTGATGAAGCAACCAAAAACAATGTACAAGAAGAGACCCGCAATAAACATTGGCAGACCTATGTACGCATAACCAAACAGGTCGCGGCTAAGTAAAATCACTTCATACAATGCAGCTGTAAAAAATACTGGACTTAAATAGGAAAACAGTGTCCGTTTTACCTTGTAAGTTAAATATGTAAAATTCAACGATATGATCAGGTACGCAATCAGTAGAACAAAAGATGGATCATTCATGTGCATGAGTATTCCTTCAAAACTAATAAAAAGAAATGCACCAGCAGAAACGATTGCACTCGTATACTGGAATGCTTTATGCAGTGAACTGCTATTCTTTATTAAATTCGGCAGCACTGCAAACACAATCCCAAGTAGCGCATACACAATTGCCCCAACCTCATTCAATACGGAGAACTCAATCAATTGATAGGCACCATAAACTAACATCGCACTAAATACGATGTGATATTCTTTATGATTCGCAACAAATATCATGGAAAAATAGATAACCGCTGTAAGCATCAGGTTAAAGCTATACATCAGCTCATTTTCATAAAATACCAGCATGAGCAAGGTAGATAATATTAAGCTCGCCTGAATGTATCGTACAAATTCCTGTGTAAACAACTGATAACGTCCCTGCTTACTTGTATAGTGGTAACCTGCGATTAGTGAAGCATTAAATGCCATAATTCCCAAGTAAAACCCGTCGACTGGCAATTCTAAAGATGCTATAAGGAACCCGGCAAATACCGTAAACGTTACAAAAGAAAACCACACAAATAAACGAGATGCTAACTTTACAGAGAGAAGTATGTAAACAGGCAGAATCACCATGCTCCCAGCTGCTCCGTATAGGAAACGTCCTTCACCTGAAAAAGAAAAATAATGGCCAAACAACTCAAAATAGCCTATAGACAAGATGACAATCGGCAGAAACAGACTGCCAAGCACATGAAAGGCAAATGCAGTCTTTTCGATTTTTAAAATCCGTGCTGTAAAATATGCCAAACCAAAAAACAGTAATGACACAAGGCCAATCAGTCCCGTTTTCTTCCAGTCCGTCAACGTATCCCAAGTGCTTGTAGCAAGAACCAGTCCTCCAATCAGCAGCAAAACCACCCCAAGAACAAGAGACCAGGTAATATTGCGGTCACGGATTTCCTGTGAAGACAGTACTTTTTTGACCTTTTTTGGCTTTGGTGCTTTTGGTACTGATTGCTGTTTAGTCTGTTCCGATAGCTGTTGCTTGTTCTTCTGATCAGTATAATACTGACTATGAGCTTTCAAGACTTCCAAATATGTATCGTTGTTGATGTATTGTTTCTCTTCCAGCTTATTCAGCTCTTCTTCTACGATCTTCTGTCGCTGTTGAGCGTATGAATGGTTCAAGATACCACCTCTATCTATAATGGGGAATTGGCTGCAAGAAGTAAAAACTTCCCTGGCGTAACGAAGAATCCTCTCTGCACCACTTTTTTATCAAAATATTTAAAACATTATTATACCATATATTAGTACACAACTGTCATAATTATCCACGTCTGTAAAGCGGATCCTCATTCCGCTAAAAGGGTAAAAAACCACTCTAACAGAGGTGAAATGAATCCTCGTTCCGTTATTTGCACCAAATCAATCGAATAGGAGGTTTAAAAAGACAAATAACGGAATGAGGATCACTAGTCTTGCAAATGTATTAACAAGTGATAAGTAGGTTGTGGATATTTAAGAGGGTTTTCCAATTTTATGAGGGATGTTAAATTTTACCAGCTGGATTTTATCTCTGAAAACAAAAAACTCAATAGGGTCAGTAAATTCGCCCGTGTTATCCAAAAAATGGTAAATTTATTTAAAGTATTTCGCTGTTTTAGAACGTTTTTTTCTCCTATTGGCTTTACGACTGCAACTCCAGCATCGTTCTGCTTTACCGGACTTCGTGGGAGATGGCTTTTCTGCCTTCCCTTCGATTTTCTTTTTGGCTTTCGGTGTATAGCTTTCCAGAATGCTTCCCAGGATCGTTCGGCATAAATGCGGAGAAGCTCCAATGTTTGCCAAGCACTTTTTTTGGTTTCCTCTGTGATTTGGACATATAAAGCCAGACAATACGCTGTCATGGCAAAAAATATTTGATTCCAAATAC